>VBEU01000214.1 GCA_005883775.1 Chloroflexota bacterium
CGACTACACGACCTGGGGTGGCCCATTCTTCGCAGGCGGAACCGGGGACAACTTGCTCGGCACCTGCGCGGCTTCCGAGGGCGGTGTGGGAACGCGCGCCGCTCTAGGTAACTGGTCAACCCGCATCAGCAAGCTCACTCCGTAACACTGCGACCTGTCTGAATGCGAAGGGGACCACCGCAAGGTGGTCCCCTTCTTTGTCTCTAGACTCGCTCGCGATGTCCACGCTCGACAAAGCCGCGATCGAGGCCCTCATCCCGCACCGTGACCCATTCCTATTGATCGACCGCGTCACCGAGCTCGAGCCAGGCGTCCGTGCGGTAGGGGAACACACCTTCACCGGCAACGAGTGGTACCAGGCTGGACATTTCCCGGGAAACCCCATTGTTCCCGGTGTCATCCTCGTCGAGAGCATGGCGCAGGTCGCCACGGTTGGCGCAATGGCTCACCCCGATTACCGCGAGGGGCTCGGCCTCTTCGCGGGCATCGAGGAGATGCGCTTCAAGCGGATGGTCAAACCCGGCGACACCGCGCGATTCGAAGCCACGTTCGAGAAGATGCGACGCGGCTTCGCACGCGTCGCGGTCCGCACGATGATCGGCGACGAGCTCGCTGCCGAGGGTGTCATCCTCGCGCTCTTTCAGCCAAAGGCGAAGGCGTCCACGTGAACAGGACGGTGGAGATCGTCGGCGTGCCGATGGATCTCGGCGGCAACCGCCGCGGAGTCGACATGGGGCCATCCGCGATCCGCTACGCGGGCCTGCGCGACCGGCTCGCGAGTCTCGGCTACTCCGTCCGGGACCGCGGCAATGTCCGTGTCGCCGACCGCGACGAAGGAGCGACGAAGAACTTCCGCCAGGTCGATAAGACCGAGCTCGCGAAGATGGACGGCCGGGCGCACCACGTCGACGAGATCATCCGGGTGGCGATGGATCTGGCCAAGGTCGTCGCCGACATCGAGCGCGCCGGGAACATCTCGATCGTCCTCGGCGGCGACCACTCGATGGCCATGGGAACGCTGGCCGGGATCGCCCACGGCGGCCGCCGCCCCGGCGTCATCTGGATGGACGCGCACGGCGACAGCAATACGCCCAAGACCAGTCCCTCAGGGAACGTCCACGGGATGCCCTTCGCCGTCGCGTTCGGCCTGGCCGCGGACCCGTTCCCGAAAGAGCTTCGCGGCTCTGTCGACGGCCACAACGGGGTGCTCGTCGCGCTTCGCAGCGTCGATCAAGCTGAGAAGGAGAACATCAAGGCAGCGGGCGTGACGCCGATCACGATGGCCGACATCGACCGCTTGGGGATGAGCGGCGCGATGGAGAAGGCCATCGCCGTTGCCTCCAAGGGCGACGGCATCCACCTGTCGCTCGACATGGACGCGATCGATCCGGACGAAGCGCCCGGCGTCGGCACTCCTGTTCGGGGAGGGCTCACGTACCGCGAAGCGCAGCTCGCGATGGAGATGCTCGCCGCGTCCGGGAAGCTCCGGTCGCTCGAGATCGCGGAGGTCAATCCCATCCTCGATCAGGGCAACCGCACGGCGGCGCTCGCGGTGGAGCTCGTCGCGTCGGCGCTGGGGCAGACCATCCTTTAGCGGCGCGCCAATTGCAGCGACCGCACTCGTGGCCGCACGCGTCCTCCTCGTCATTGCCCTCCTTTTCATCGTTGCCGTCGCCATGGTCGCGATCTTCGCGCGGTCGCGTCAGGACACGACCGCCCTCGCCTCTGCGACTCCGACGGCGACCCCCAGTCAGAGCCCGACTCCGACCGCTTCTGCGTCTGCATCCCCCACTCCGAGCGCCTCGCCGACCGCGGCATCATCAGCCTCACCGACGGCGACATTCGTCGGGACCCCATATGTCAACGCGACCTGGCAGTACAGCCTCGTGCTCCCGCCGCCGTACCGGCACTCGGACGTGCTCTCGTTCAAGTCGCCGCCGCCGGATCCCGGACAGCCGAAGGGTTCGGATGTGTTCACTCCCCGCACGCCGCAGGACGAGGCGGCGCTGACCAGCAATTGCGAAACCGACTGCGAGATTTCGAATTACGTGGCCAGAGTTGAGGTGTGGACGGATACGGGCACCATGACCCCGCGCGAGTGGGCCACGTCGGACCGGTTTGGTCATTCGTCCGGAGAGCAGATCGTGGACGCGACGGTCGACGGACATACCGCAGTCAAGGTAATCAACGGCACTCGCGGCCCGGTCGCCTATGTCGTTGCGAACGCCGGCCGGATGTACGTGCTGAGCTACAAGATCTCGCAGCTGTTTCCGGTCCCCGCGGGGGCTTCAAGGGAGAAGCTTGACGCGATCCTGGCTTCCTTCAAGTTCGCTTAGCGGCGGGACGCGAGTATCCGGGCAACTTCCTCGTGCCCGCGCTCGGTCGCGATGTCAGAAGCAGTTTGCCCAGCCTTGTTCCTGATGGCGGGATCGGCACGATGCGCGATGAGAAGCTCAAGACTCGCGCGATCGGCGGTGAAAGCGACCGTGTGCAGCGGCGTCGAGCCCGACTGACTCCGCGCGTTCGGGTCGCCCCCCTTGTCGAGCAGCATCCGCACGATCTCGATGTCCGTCGCGCCTGCGTCCGTGGCCACGGCGGAGTGGAGG
>VBEU01000010.1 GCA_005883775.1 Chloroflexota bacterium
CGCACCGTGGCGTCTCGAGGGCGCGGAGCACATCCCGCGAAGCGGCGGCTACATCCTCGTCGCGAACCACATCAACTGGAAAGACCCGCCGTGGATCGAGTTCGCGCTCGGTCACGCCATCCGCTACATGGGCAAGCGCGAGCTCTTCGAGACCCCGGTCGTCGGCTTTCTGCTGCGCGCGATCGGCGCGTTCCCGGTCCGCCGCGGCGAGGCCGATCGCGGCGCGCTGCGGATGGCGCTGAACGTGATCGCGGCGGGGCAACCCCTCGGCTTCTTCGCCGAGGGACATCGCAGCGAGTCGGGGCAGCTCATCCGCGGACATCCCGGCGTCGCCTATGTCGCGCAGCGTTCGAATGCACCGATCATCCCGCTCGCAGTGAGTGGCACGCGCGGCGCGCGACTGGGGGCGTTCTGGCGGCGCGACATCGTCATTCGCATCGGCGAGCCTTTCCGAGCCGCGGATCTCGCGGTCAAGGCGGACGACGCGCAGGCGGTCACCGACGCGATCATGCGTCGCGTCGCCGCGCTGATGCCGCCGGAGCAACGGGGTGTGTATCGCTGAGCGGCCCCTACACTTGATGTCGTGGAAGTGCTTCTCGCACGCGAGAACGGGTTCTGTTTCGGGGTCAAGAAAGCGGTCGAGCTGACCGAAGCCGCGGCCGAAACCGGCCGCCCCGTGCACAACCTCGGTCAGGTCGTCCACAACCCGAAGATCAGCGAGCGGCTTGGCGCTCTCGGCGTGAAAGTCATCAAGGATCCGGCCGAAGCGAAGGAAGGCATTGTCGTCATCCGCGCGCACGGCGTACCCCCGGAGATGCGCGCGAAGATCGAGGCGCAGGGCCTCGAGTGCATCGATGCGACGTGCTCCCTCGTGCTCCGGGCGCAACGTTTTACGAAGCAGCTCGCCGACGAGGGCTACCGCGTGATCATCCTCGGCACGCCCGAGCACCCTGAAGTCGTCGGCCTCCTCGGCTTCGCGCCCGAGGCCACCGTCGTCGAAACGAAGGAGGAGTGGGAGAAGCTCCCGCGCATGAAGAAGGCCGGCGTCGTCTCGCAGTCGACGCAGCCACCCTGGGCCTTCAAGGACCTCGTCTCGCATATCTCCGAGATCGCCCAGGAGACCAAGGTCTTCAACACCGTCTGCCCGGTCACCGTGAAGCGTCAGCACGCCGCGAGCGAGCTCGCCGAGCAGGTGAACACCATCATCGTCGTCGGTGGGAAGAACTCGGCGAACACCCGTGAGCTGGTGAACCTGGCGAAGATGCAGGGCCGCAACGCCTATCACATCGAGCACGCCGACGAGCTCCGGTCGGAGTGGGTGCGCGGCGAGGCCCGCGTCGGCTTGATCGGCGGCTGTTCCACCCCGATGGACACGCTTCTCGAGGTGAAGGAGCGGGCTGAAAAGCTCGCCGCCTAGGACCCCTAGCCGATCCCCCAATCACTCTGCCAACGTCACCCCGTCGGCCTCGCCGGCCGCTCAGAGGTGGAACGATGAACCGCAGGCTCGCTGTAGCGCTTGCGCTCTTGCTTTCGGCCTGCGGGTCGCCTGCGCGAGACACGCTCTCGGGCCGGTCGCTCATCCCAACGCCGGCCGTGACCGCTTCGCCCATGCCCTCGGCTGTTGCCTCCCCGGCGAGTTACGCCGCGAGCGCAGTCCGAGTTGTCGTCAACGGGATCGAGCGTCCGTACGGCACCGCGATCGCCGTCGAGGGCGTCGGGGGCACGACGGTCCGCCTCGTTTTCCCGTTCCCGGTCGATCGATCGAGCGTCGACCCGTGGCTTCCGCGGACCGGCTCGCCCGTTTGGATCGACGACACGACCGTGGAGCTGAAGTTCCCCGAGACCGAGCCCAATCCCGGGTTCAAGATCCCGCAGATCACGTCGACGGACGGGCTGAGCAGGATCGACCTGCTCATTGTCGCGCTGCGGTATCTCCCCTCGGTCGCACTGAGCGTGTACTCGCTCGCGGGCGCGACCGCACCATCGGGGCCGAACGCATCGGGATCTTGGCGCGTTCCGGGGGGCCCGATCTTCGCCATTTCTCCTGATGGCTCACGGGTGCTCTTCTATCCGGTCATCGCTGGTTCCGACCCTGCCCATGTATTCGATCTCGCGACGCGTACCTCAACGGATCTCAAGATCCCGAAGGAGTCGGCGCCGTATGTCGCGGGTAGCTGGCTCGGCGATGGTCGCGTCGTACTCGTCGGTAGCTCAGTGTGGGTTGGCCGGCCCGAGCAACCGTTCGCGCGGATCGCCGACATCAGCCAGGTTCAGCCCCTGAACGCCGCGCCATCGCCCGGGGGGAGCTACGTCGCGATCGCCGGCGCGCAGGCGGTTTGGCTTTTTAGTCTCCGAGACGGCTCGGCGCGAGCCCTGACCGGTTCGTCGGGTGGCTGCGCGAGAGGATTCGCATGGTCCCAGGACGAGCGTCTCCTCGCGTCGATCGATTGCGAAACGTTGTCGGTGCGGATCACGGACGCCGCGACGAGTCGAATCGTTCGCATCATCGATGGAGTCGCAAATTCGCTCGCCGGATTGCCGACCGGTGACTTCATCGTCACGCGCGACTCCGGTCAACAGGGCGAGGGTGCGCGGAGCCTTGGCGTGGTCTATTCGTTCGCGGGCACGGAGAAAGCGCGCTACCTCGGATACGCGTGGAGCATCTCCGCCGACGGCCGTTATCTCCTCAACATCGGCAGCTGCTGCGCGGGCGGGCAATCGTCATCGCTCGTCGATCTGCGGACCCCCGACGCGCAGCCCGTCGGGCTTCCGGGCATCGCATCGTGGACCGCGGATGGCCGGATCGTCGTAACGAGCTTCACTCGGAGCTGATGGCTATGGGCCGGCGGGTGTGGGTCGCGATCGCGGTCGCGTTGATACTTGGAGTCGGCTGCGGCGCGTCGCAAGATCTCCAAGGTGCAGCCGGCGGCCCGACCGTATCTCTCGCTCCATCTCCCTCATCGACGGTCGACCCGGGCGGCGGTACGACCGCGCTGCGGCCGGTGCCGGGATTTGCCGGTGTTGAGACGCGTCCCATAGGAGCGGCGCGTGGCGAGCATGTATTCGTGACACGCGGTGTCCCCAGCGCGTCCTCGGTCTCCTTCGCCGAGCTGTGGGTCATCCCGCTCGCAAACGGTGCGGAGGCTCGGGCGCTCATCAGGTATCCCGGCTATGCCACGCCGTGGCTTTCCGGCCGGCTGTCGCCCGACGGATCGCACTACGCCTTCGAGCTCGATCGCGGCGATGGTGTGCGCCGCATAGCGATCGCGAACCTTCTCGACGGTTCGGTGAAGTGGCTGCGCACCGACGACACGAACACGAGCGAGACGCAGCCGATTTGGAGTCCGAGCGGCGGCCGCATCGCGTTCGTCAGAGGCATCGGATCGACGTCCGCCTCCATCTGGGTCATCGACGCCGACGGCTCTGGCGTGAGGCGGCTGCTTTCGCTCGACGAGGGCTCATCGGTGTACATGCATCAGTGGACGCCCGACGGGCGATACGTCGCGTTCTACCAGGGTATCGGCTACGACACGGTCGACGTCAGCACCGGGAGCCGCGTCCACATGAACAACGTCGTCTCCGCGGATGCGTCCTGGCGGCTGGCATCGCCGCATCTCGTCGCCCACGCTTACACGAGCGTCTCCGGCGGCGATGAACAGACGATCTTCCTGGCGGATGATGCCGCGGGCGTTCGGAAGGTGCTCGCGCGCGGGCTCTCTGTAAGCGAGTTCGTGAGCGCGCCTCGCTGGCGTCCCAACGGCGACGAGTTCGTGTACGCGTTCAACGACTACATCACCGCGCGCAGGGAGCTGCGCGTGGGATCGCTTTCGGGAGCCGAGCGCGTCCTCCCCGTGTCGGGCGAATCGGCGACATGGACCACCGACGGTTCGGCGATCGTGTACATCCGTGGTGAGGAAGTCCAGCTCCCCGGGAGCGGTGAAGGCGCCCAGCGCGCGCTCGTGTTGGCAGAGATCCGCGTGATCGACGCGGACGGGAGCGGCGACCGGCTGCTCTACAGCGCCAAGGCAGAAAACGGCCAGCTCCCGCCGAACTGGTGCGTCTGCAACGACGCGGTCGCGACGAGGCGGCTTTAGCGCGCACTGCCTCGATCGACAGGGCTTTTCGTCCGGCTGACGTTGCTTCCCAATTCAAGCGCGTAGCCGCCCTCGCGGGCCACCAGCCCGACACCGGGAACGGCGGAAAGCGTCCGTCGCAGATCCTTCACCGCGCCGTACAGATTCCGCACCGCCTTGTCGCCTTCGCTGTCGGGCCACAGCTCGTCGGTCAGCCGGTCGCGCGATAAGAGGCGAGGGTAGGCAGCCACGAGGAGCGCGAATAGCCGCCGGAGCACGCGCGCTCCCGATTTGCGCTGCCACGCGTCAGCTGGCAGCGGCGCTCCGCCGACTCGAATTTCATCAACGTTGAGTTCCACGGCTTGTCGCGCTACGTCGAGAATCCCGACGGTCGTCTGAAGGAGATCACCGGCGCATCGATCTCCTCCGTCGAGACGAGCTGCCTCGACGACCTCGCGGGCCCACCAGCTTGGCGAGACCCGGACCGGCCCCTTGCGACGCAGCGCGCAAGCTTCACTCGCCGCTGCCTTGGCGCCTTTCGGCGCGTTGGCATTGCGATAGGCGACGGACCGCCAGAGCAGGAGCGTGACCGCGGTGACCGCGTCGGACCGCGCGAGGTAACGCCTCGCGAGCTCTCCGAAGAGCTTCGCGGCGTTCAGATGATCGCCATCGACGAGCGTGAACACCGCGTCGAGCGTCGCCAGCGCATCGGCGTGGGCTTCTCCGGATAGTCTGCGCGCGGACGCAGACGCGCGGTCGGCGGCGGCGCGGTCCTTTCGTTTCAGCGCGAGCCAGGACTCGCGGATCCAACACCACACGATGAGGTCGCGCAGCTTCGCCGATTCGCTGAGCGCGCGCGCGTCTTCGATCGCACGCACCGCGTGGTCGACCTCGTCGCGCAGCTCGAAGAGGATCGAGCGGTTGTACACCGCATACGCACGCATCAGGGGGATCCGGAGGCGGAGCGCATCCCGGCTCGCCGCGTCGAGCTCGGTGGCGGCGAGACCGAGATCGGCGGCGCAGATCGCCGCATAGGCCAGGCCGTTGTGGAGCGCCGGCGCGAGCCGAGGGTCGAGATCGTGCGCACGCAACGTCTCGAGGGCGTGGCGATACATCGTGAGCGCCTCGGCGGGACTCTCGTGCGCGAGCGTCTCTGCGAGATTCCGTAGCTCGAGCACGCGGCTGAGCGGGCTCAGCGCGGAGTCCGCCTTCGCGATCGCTCGCCGGTAGAACGCGATCGCGTCCTTCCGTTCGCCGCGCCGGTCTGCGATCAGCGCTCTCAGGTGAAGGATGTCGCTGGACGGGCGTTGCGAAAAGGATTCCGCCCATGCGATGACCGACTCGGCAGCCTCCGTCCCGCCGTCGTCGAGAAGGATGCAGCCGAGCTCGAATGCGAGGCGTGCACGGAGCGGCTCGGGCGTGCGTCGCGAGGTGTGCGACTGCGCGCGGGTGAGCCAGAGGCGCGACTGGTCGCGTTCGCCACGGAGCAGCGCGCGGCGTCCGGCGGCGAAGAGGAACGGGACGCTCTCCGTGGCAGGCGTGACGCGCGGGAGCGACGGCGCCCGCTGATCGCGCCCTTTGTCCAATGAAGCCACGATGCGAGAGAGCTCCGACGAGAGCGGGCGCTTTCGTGGTGTGCTAGCCACCCTGCGCCGTAGGGTATGCGGATGAGGCGTGATCTCGTCGCCGTGGTCGGTCGCCCGAACGTCGGGAAGTCGACGCTCTTCAATCGCCTTGTGGGTGACCGTATCGCCATCGTCGAGGACGAGCCTGGGACCACGCGCGACCGCCTCTACGCGACGGTCGAATGGCGCGGCCGCGAGTTCACCCTCGTCGACACAGGCGGACTCGACGACGGCACGAGCGAAGTCGAGGCGGGTGTCCGGCGACAGGCGGAGGCCGCGATCGAGGAGGCGGACGTTGTCATGTTCGTCGTCGATGCGCAGTCCGGGATCCTCCCGGTCGAGCACGACGTCGCGGACCGCCTGCGCCGAAGCCGGAAACCGGTCGTCATGGCGGCGAACAAGTCCGAGTCGTGGAAGACCGAAGCGCAGGCCGCCGAGTTCTACGAGCTCGGACTCGGTGAGCTCCACACGGTCTCCGCGCTCCAGGGCATCGGGACCGGAGATCTTCTCGACGCGGTGGTCGCGAAGCTGCCGCCGCCGGTCGAGGACGAGCCCGACACGGCCGAGGCGCGCATCGCCATCGTCGGCCGCCCCAACGTCGGGAAATCGAGCTTCCTGAACCGTCTCGCCGGCGAGGAGCGGGCCGTCGTGAGCGAGATACCGGGGACCACCCGCGACGCCATCGACACGGTGATCGAACGCGAGGGGCGCCGCATCCGGCTGATCGACACGGCCGGCATCCGGCGCCGCGGGCACATCGACGAGGGGATCGAGAAGTTCGCGCTGCTCCGGACGGTCCGCGCGCTCGAGAGGGCCGACGCCGCGATCCTCCTTTCCGACGCGCCCGAGGGGATAACCGCCCAGGACCTGCACATTGCGGGCTATGCGCTCGAGGCGTATATCGGCCTCGTGCTCGCGGTCAACAAGTGGGATCTCGTCGCGCGCAGTCCCGAGACGACGGCGGCCGTCGAGAGCGAGATCGCTCGAGAGTTCCAGTTCGCGCCGTGGATGGACCACCGGCTGGTTTCGGCAAAGACCGGACGCGGCGTCGAGGAGACGCTGAAGGCCGCGGTCGCCATCGTCGACGAGCGCAAGAAACGGATCTCGACGTCCGACCTGCATCGGCTCCTCGTCGAGGCGGTGTCGGCGCACCCGCCGCCGAGTGATCGGAACGGCAAGGAGATTCGTTTTCATCACGTGACCCAGGCGAAGGGCCCCGCGCCGACGTTCGTGTTCTTCGTCGACCGTCCCGCGGCAGTCCACTTCTCCTACACCCGCTATCTCGAGAATCGCATCCGGGAGCGGTACAGCTTCCACGGCACGCCGATCAAGATCGAGCTCCGCGGGGCGCGGGAGTGATCGACTCGCCGGCCTCCGCGGTGGCGCTGCTGCTCGTCGGGCTGGTGGGTTACCTCGTCGGCTCGATCTCGAGCGGGTACATCGTCGGCCGCATCTATCGAAACGTGGATCTGCGCAACGTCGGCTCCGGTTCCACCGGTGCGACGAACACGTTCCGCACGCTCGGCACCGGCGCGGGACTTCTCGTTGCGATCTTCGACATTCTCAAGGGGTCTCTCGCCGTCGTCTTCGCGCAGCTGGTGTTTCCGGAGGGGACCGCTGGGCGTCCGGTCGCGGAGGCCGTGGCCGCGGTGTTCGCGGTTACCGGTCACTGCTGGCCCGTCACGTTGCGCGGCCGCGGCGGCCGCGGTGTCGCGACCGGCTTCGGCGCGCTCCTGTTAGTCGCGACGCCGGCGTGGGCGTCGGCGGTCGCGTTCTTCGCCGTTGCGCTCGCATTGACGCGCATGGTGTCGGTGAGCTCGCTCGCATCGGTCGTGGGGGCGCTCGTGGGCTACCTGCTCTTCTGCGCGACCGGATGGCTCCACTTCAACTGGTGGACCTTCCTCTTCATCGTCATCGCCGGCACCGTCGTCTTCATCCGGCACAAATCGAACATCGAACGCATCGTTCGCGGAGTCGAACCGCGCGTCGGTACGTCATGACGGTGACCGTGCTCCAGGCCGGGTCCTGGGGCACGACGCTCGCGACCATCCTCGCGCGCGACGGCGGGAAAGACGTGGTGCTTTGGGCCCGCGATCCGGCGCAGGCGAAGGAGATCTCGGCGCGACGCGAGAACCGCAAATACCTCGCCGGAATACGCGTCCCGGACCGGGTGGAGGTGACCGCCGATCTCGATCGCGCGCTCGCGTCCGACGACCTGATCGTCGCAGCGCCGAGCCGAGGTGTCCGGGCGCTGCGCGACCGCGTGTCGCCGCTCCTTCGAAAAGGCCACCGCGTGCTCTCCGCCACGAAGGGACTCGCCGAGGACGGCCGGCGCATGAGCCAGATCTGGGCGGAAGCGCTCTTGCCGGATCGGGTCGCCGTGCTCTCCGGTCCGAACATCAGCCGAGAGATCGCCGCCGGTCTGCCCGCGCCGACGGTCATCGCGTCGGTGGACCCGGCAACCGCTCGCCACTTTCAAGCCCTCGTCGGCACGCCGATGTTCCGCGTCTACACGAACGCCGACGTCGTGGGCGTCGAGCTCTGCGGCGCCCTCAAGAACATCGTCGCGCTCGGAGCGGGGGCGGTCGACGGCATGGGATACGGCGAGAACGCCAAGGCCGGATTCGTGACTCGCGGTCTTGCCGAGATCGCCCGGTACGGGTTCGCCGAGGGTGCCAATCCGCTTACCGTCGCAGGCTTGGCGGGCTTCGGCGACCTCATCGCGACCTGCACCAGCAAGTTCTCACGCAACCGCATGGTCGGCGAGATGCTGGCCAAAGGCGTCCCGGTCAGCGAGATCGCCGAGCGGCTCGGGGGCCAGGTCGCCGAGGGCATGTCCACGGCTGAAGCGACCTACGGCGCGGCCCGCAAGCGTGGCGTCGTCATGCCGATCACCGAGCAGACGCACCTCGTGCTGAGCGAAGGCAAACCGATCCGCGAGGCCATGCGCGATCTGATGGAGCGCGAGCAGGGCGAGGAGGTTGCCGGGCCGCTCGCTGAGATCTCCCACCTTCTTGCAACCTTTGCGGCAGCGCAGCGTGAGGGGGCGGCCACCGGCTCTAAGCGAACATAGACCTGATGCGCCTGCTGCGGCCCTCCCTCGCATTCTTCGCGGCTCTGGTCGTGGCGTGCCAAGCGGGCGCCCCTCCTGCGTCCGAGGCTCCGGGCGCGGCGTCGGGCTCTGCGCGCACGCTCGCCGTGGTCGTCTCGGGCCCCGCCGGCGCACCGGTCATCGGCGCGAACGTTTGCGCCTTCACGCTCGCGGGCGCGCAAAAGGGCTGTGCCGAAACCAGCGCTGCCGGGACGGCGCGGTTGCACCTGCGCGCCGGAACATATTCGGTCCTCGTAAGCCCGGCCGCTCCGACACGATTGGCCGAGGCGAGAACGTGGGCCGACGTGCTCGACGCAGACGCGACGAGCGTCGTGCACCTTGATCCGCATTCCAAGATCGGCGGCACGATCGTGGACGAGAACGGAGCGGCCGTAGTCGACGCCGAGGTGTGCGCGCATCCGCCGTCCACGTCGACACCGCCGACCTGCACCCGGAGTGCGGCCGATGGGAAGTTCTCGATCGACGTCCGCTCCGACGCGTACAAGGTCGACGTCACCGGACCGCCCGGCGGGCAGCTGATCGCGCAGTGGGCGAGCGGACGGCTCTCGAGCGGTGACGCGGACCTCATTGATGTCCGGTCCGCCGACGTGGAGAGCATCGCCGTGACGATGGTCAAAGGAGTTCTCCTGACCGGCGTCGTCCGCGGACCGAGCGGCCCGCTCGAAGACGCGCAGGTCTGCACCAGGACCCTCGCCGCGCCGCTCCCGTGGGACTGCGTTCGGACGAAGAAGGACGGCTCATATCTCGCTCTGATGGAAGCGGGCCGCTACTACATGTGGACGATCCCGCCCGATAACGTCCGCCTTCTGGCTCAGTGGTACGACCACGTGCTCGAGGGCACGCCGGTAAGCGGCGCCTATGTGTGCGTCGACACGCCGTTTCCCACCGGGCGCATCTGCCGGCCGAGCTCGGGCGACGGCTCCTACGCGGTCACGACCCGGCCGCAGACCTACACAGTCCAGGTGCTGGCCCCCATCAACAGCGATCTCATTAGCGAGTACTGGCTCGGCAAGCGCACGTGGGTCGACGCGAACGCGGTCAGCCTTGGGAGCTCGGACCGCACCCTCGACCTGGTGATGCGCAAGGGCATCCGAGTGACCGGAGTGATACGCGACACGCGGGGCATCCCGCTCGAGGGGGCGACCCTCAACTTCAACGACGAGAGCGGTCCGCTCGCTGCGACCGACACGGACATCAGCGGGACCTACAGCTTGGTCGTCCCGCCGGGTACCTACCAGGTGGAGGTTTTCGCGCCGTTCCGAGGGGAGCGCGGCGACCTTCTCTCGCAACCGGCACGCGAGCTCGTCGTCAAAGACTTCGTTCGCTACGACGTGGTGCTCGAGGATGCCAATCCCTGAGTCGTGATACAACGGACGCGCACTCAACAAATGGGGGGACGATCCATGTTTTTGACACGTCTGCTGAAGCCGACCATCACTGCTTCCGCGCACTGCGACCTGCCGTGCGGTGTGTATGACCCCGAGCAGGCGCGCATCGAGGCGGAGTCCTGCTACAAGATCATCGAGAAGTACAAGGCCTCGAACGATGAGCAGTTCAAGACCCGAGCGATCCTCATCAAGGAGGAGCGGGCCGAGCTCGCCAAGCACCACATCGACGTCCTGTGGAGCGACTACTTCAAGCCCGAGCACGTCCAGAAGTACCCCGAGATCACCGAGCTCTGCTGGAAGGCGGCGAAGCAGTGCTCCAAGGTCAAGAGCTCGCTCGAGCTCAGCGACGCCAAGACCCTCCTGGAGATGATCGACAAGATCGCCGAGGTCTGGACGAAGGCGGGCGGCCCGCAGGCGACGCGGGTCCAGAACGGGGTCGCCGCGCGAGCCTAGCTCCGTGCCTCGTCGCGTCGCCGTGACGGGCCGAAGCATGGAACCCGCGCTCTGGGCCGGCGATTGGATCGTTGTTGCCGGCTACTCGCGGCCTCCGCGGGTGGGGGAGATCGTTCTCGTTCGCGACCCCCGAAACCCAGAGAACCTCATGCTGAAGCGGGTCGCGGCCGTCGCCGACGGGGCCTGCACCGTCCTTGGGGACCGCCCCGAGGAGAGCACCGACAGCCGGACGTTCGGCCCGGTGCCCCTTGGGAACGTGGTCGGCCGCGCCCTTTTCCGGTACGCCCCGATCGGGCGAATCGGCTGGCTTTGGTGAAGGTCGTTTGTAAGATGAACGCGTGGCAGTGGTGGTCTGCGCGCGGTGCGGCCAGGAACGGGAGGGTGCCGGGAAGGTAGGGCTTCCTGGCTCGCTCGGCGCGGATATCGAGGCGCGGATCTGCGCCGAGTGCTGGAAGGAATGGCTGAGCACGCAGATACGGGTCATCAATCACTATGGCCTGCGTCCCGCCCAACGGGAGGATCGCGACAAGCTGTACGAGCTCACGCGCGACTTTCTGCAGCTCGGCGTCCCGGCTTCGGAGGTCTGATGGAGACGACGATCACGACGACGGCGCCCGGCGAACCGAAGAACTCGAGCGGTGTGTACGTGTACTGCATCATCGAGTGCGGCGACCCGCGCAACTTCGGCAAGATCGGGATCGGCGGCCGCGGCGATGACGTGTTCACGGTCCATTACCGCGACCTCGCGGCCGTCGTGAGCCGTGCGGCGCTCCAGGTGTACGACCCGACCCGCGAGAACGCGCTCACTCACGAGCACGTGAACGAAGTGGTCATGATCGACAACGGCTTCACCCCGGTGCCGATGAGCTTTGGCACGCTCTTCAAGACCGAAGAGGACACCATCGAGTTCCTCAAGGACACCTACGACGCGCTCCGCGACGTCCTGCAAAAGATGAAAGACAAGCTCGAGTTCGGTCTGAAGGTGAACTGGGATCGCGAGTCCGTCCTCGCCGAGATCGAGCAGGAGAACGAAGAGCTGCGGCGCCTCAAGGCGGAGATCGAATCGAACCAGCAGACGTCGACCTACTTCGCGCGGATGCAGCTCGGCCGGCTCGTTGAGCAGGCGCTCGCGGACAAGGCCGACGCGTACGTGCGAGAGATCTACGACGAGCTCCAGGAGGCCGCGATCGCTTCCCGATCGAACAAAGTGATCGGCGACAAGATGATCATGAACGCCGCCTTCCTGGTCGCGCGGAGCAAGCAAGAGCAGTTCGACGAGAAGGTGCACGAGATCGGCAAACGCTACGAAGGCAAGCTGAACTTCAAATACACCGGTCCGTGGCCGCCCTATAACTTCGTAACGATCCGCCTGCAGCTCGAGCGGTCGGCGAGCGTGTAGGTCCGATTGATCCTGTTCAAGCTCCTCGCCCTCCCGATCACCGCCCCGGCGGCCGGGATCCGCTACTGCATCGACAAGGTCGTGGAGTTCGCCGAGCACGAGCTCACCGACGACGAGCCCGTGCGCGAGCAGCTTCTCGAGTTGCAGCTCGAGCTCGAGGAAGGCCGCGTCACCGAGGACGAGTACACCGAGCGGGAGACCGTGCTCCTCGCGCGCCTGCGTGAGGTTCGCGAGTACCGCAAGCAGTTGGCGCGTGAGGCGGCCGAGGCATCGGCCCCCGCGGAGGGCGAAGAGCGAACGGTCGTCATCGAGGTGCCTGAGGAGCTCGAGTGAGCGTGGAGCTCCGCTACCTGTACGCGGTGGCGCGAGCGAGCGCCGCGGGCGCGATCGCCCGGGCCCAGCTTCGCGGTATTGGTGGCGGCACCGTCGAAGTGATCGTCGAGAGCGATCTTCTGGGCGTGACGAGCGTCGTGCCCGCCGCCGAGTATGAGGAGCAGCCGCTGAACGATCGGCTCCAGGATCTCGACTGGCTGGCCCCGCGCGCTGCTGCCCATCAGGAAGTGAACGGGAAGCTGCTGGATCTCGCGGACGCGGTCATCCCGCTCGCCTTCGGCGCGATCTACCGCGGGACGGAGGGCGTCCGCGAGCTGCTGCGCGGACGTGCCGGCGACTTTGCGGATCGGTTGGGCTCGGTCGAGGGACGCGCGGAATGGATCGTCTCGATCGAGCGTGAGGGATTCCCCGCCGCGTCCGGCGACGCCATCCGCGCTCTGGATGCCGAGATCTCCGCGGCAGCTCCCGGCCGCGCGTTTCTCCTTGGCAAGCGCCGCGAAGAAGTCCTTCGCGAGGAGCGACGCATGCGGGATGCGGCGGTGGCGGAGGAGGCGTGGGCCGCGATCGAGTCGATCGCCGAGCGCGTTTACCGCGAACCGCTGATTGATGATCCGACGGCCGCGGCTGTCGCGCGCTTCAGCGTGCTCGCTCACCGCGATCGCGAGGTCGAGCTCGGCGATGTCGTTCGGCGGCTGGGCGCCACCGGGGTCTCCTCCGGCTATCGGGTGCGACTCTCCGGTCCGTGGCCGGCGTACCGTTTCGGCGGACTTCCCAGCGAGCGCGTCGCCTCCGCATGAAAGAGCTCACCGCAGAAGACGCATCGCTGCTCGAGCTCGTCGACCGCCTTCTGAACAAGGGTGTCGTGCTGGCCGGTGAAGCGACGATCTCCGTCGCCGGTATCGACCTGATCTACCTCGGGCTGAACGTCGTGCTCACCGCCGTGGAGACCCTCGAAAAAGCGCAGGAACGTCGAGCGTCGTGACGCTTCTCGCACACGCGATTGCGGCGGCTCCCCCGGCTTCGGTTTCCGCGGGAGGGCTTCGCGGCCGACCGCTCGCGTGGTCTGAGGCGGCCGCAGGACTTGGCCTTTGGAGCACGGAATGGACGCCCGACATGAAGCTCGAGCGTCCGGACGCGCTGGAGCATCACCGTCTCGTCGAGCGGATTTGCGCGGCTCAGCCGTGCCTTCCGGTCCGTTTCGGGACGGCGTTCGCAAGCGTGGAGGCCGCGCGCGCGTCTCTCGACAAGCGTGCCGAAGCGCTACACGCCGCACTTGCGCGGGTCAGCGGAAAGAGCGAGATCGCGCTGACGCTCCTTTGGCGAGAGCCGGCGGCTACGGAGGTGGTCCTGCCCACAGCGGGTCCGGGGCGACGTTACATGGAAGCGCGCCGGGCGGAGTTCGCTTCTCGGGAAGCGCGGCGGGCGCGGGCCGAATCGCTGGTCGAACGGCTCATCGCCGAGCTTGCGATCGAGCGACCCCTTGTCTGGCATGAGACGTGCACAAGCGCCAGCGTGGCCGTATCTCTGGCCGTCCTGGTGCCGACCGAGCAAGCGCACGAGCGCAAGGCGGATCTCGCCCGAATCGCCTCCGGGTTCGGTGATGTGATCGCGGTGGCGAACGGGCCTTGGCCGCCGTACACCTTCGCGAGGGTCGAATGAGCCTCGATGCCGAGCTCGACGATTTGCGCCGCGAAGTGGAGCGACTTCGTGGCATTCTCCCGGAGCGGGTGGATGTGGACCCCGAGGGGGTCGAGCATGGCCTTGCGAAGCTGGTCCTCACGCTCGTCGAGTTCCTGCGACAGTTGCTCGAGCGGCAGGCGGTCCGGCGAATGGAAGGAGGCGCGTTGAGCGAAGAAGAGGTGGAGCGCATGGGCCTCGCGCTCATGCGGCTCGAACAAAAGGTCCACGAGATGGCACTGGCCTTCGGGCTCGACCCGTCCGACCTGAACCTCGGACTCGGCCCGCTGGGGAGGCTCGTATGAGCATCGGGAGGGGAGTCGCTGTCCCGCGCGAGTCAACGACGCTGGCGGATCTTCTCGATCGAGTTCTGGACAAAGGTCTCGTCGTCGCGGGTGACATCTCGGTCTCCCTCGCGAACGTCGAGCTCCTGACCATCCGTATTCGTTTGCTCGTCTGCTCGATCGACAAAGCGGAGCAGATCGGCTTGAACTGGTGGAAGTACGACCGCGAGCTCACAAGACGCGACGGTGACGACCAGACGGCGATCGGCCGCTTGGAAAAGCGCATCGCCGAGCTCGAGCGCGAGCTCGAGCGTTCACGGAAGCCAGGGAGGTAGACCTCATGCCAGTTGAACGTGCACCAGGCGGTACAAGCCTCATCGATGTCCTCGACCGGATCCTCGATAAGGGAATCATCATCGATGCGTGGGTCCGGATCTCACTTGTGGGCATCGACCTCGTCACCGTTGAGGCGCGAGTCGTCGTTGCTTCGATCGACACCTATCTCCGTTACGCGGATGCCCTCGGCCTGATGCCCGCGCAGCGCGCGGGCAGTCTCGGCGCAGGGGGCGGGTCGGTAGAGTCGGCGACCACCCGTTCGCGTTCGTCGGAGCGCGCTTAACGGACCGATTGCCCCTCCATGGCTGATGTCATCCCGCGCGCGCTCCGGCGCTCGGCGCCGCTGCGGGATCCGCGCGAGACGCTGGAGCCGCTTCTCGACGAGCTGATGCGGAGTCTGGGATTCGAGCGGGCCGCGGTCCTCCTGTACGACGAGGATCGCGCGGCCCTCGCCGGAAGCTTCGGGATCGGCGTTCCGGACGCGATCGCGCGAGAGCTCGTGATCCCACTCGCGCTCGCGGACGATCCCATCGTCGCGGTCCTGCGCGGCGGTCTCCCGGCGCGCATCCGCGACGCGACGACCGACGAGCGGATCTCACCCGCGATCCGCAACACTCTGGCGCAGGCCAGGCTCGGACCGATCGTCGCCGCGCCGCTCAGGAGTACGACGGAGGGCGGGCAGGTCCGCCCGGACGGGAAAGGAAGCGCGACGGCCGGGTGGGAGCATCGCGGCGAGTGGGCGGGGGTCGTCCTACTCTCTCGTAGGTCGGGGGTCACGCAGAGCGACGTCGACGCCCTCGTTCCTTTCGCTCGACAAGCCGAAGAAGCGCTCAGTCAGCAGCGGGACGTCGACCTTCTTCGCGACACGAGCGAAGCGCATGCGATCGAGAAGGAATGGCTCTGGTGGATGGTGAACGGTGTGGGGGACGCGGTGCTCGTCACCGACTCGAACAACGACATGGTCCTTCAGAACCGCCGCGCGGAGCTTTTGTTCCGCGCCGGAGACGAGGACAGCGCGGGGAAACGCCGCGCGGTGTGGATGAATAATTTCCTCTTCACCGCCGCGCTCTCGACCTGGAACCTGGAACGTATCGGAGCGACCACGAGCCGCGAGGTG
>VBEU01000217.1 GCA_005883775.1 Chloroflexota bacterium
GGATCCGCCCGAGCGCTTCGTTGTAGACCCATGCCTGGCTCATCACGCTGAGCGAGTCCGCGCCAAGACCCCCGTCCTTCAACAGGTGAAGCGTCGAGAACTTGATGTCGACGATGCGGTAATGACGTCCGTGCCTCATCGCGGCGACCGGAAGCTCGAGCTGATCTCCGAGGAAGGCATCGGGGCAAAGCTCCCCGAGCACGTCCGAACGGACGAGGAGATCCGCGACACCGAAGGTACGCCGCTCCGGATCGCGCAACACACCTGACGCGATCAGAGGGGCACCGTTCTTCATCGCGTCCCACGTGGCCTCCGCCGCCGCGAGCGACCGCGCCTCGTCCGGTCTCGTCGCGATCCGCGCGACCGGCCACCGCTGCTGCAGGTCGACGAGGACGGCCTGCTCGAATCGGCGACCCTGCTCCATCAGAAAACGGGACAGGTCGAAGACGCGGTTGTAGCCCGGCAGGTGATCGTCGCGGCGGAAGCCGTGCTGCTCGCCGTACTCGGACAGCCAGTCGACGAGCAGGTCGTCGTGGCACCAATTGCGGATCGCCCCGGCCGCCACCCACCCGAGCCAGTCGGCGTCGGTCCGGGGATCGACGAGAGCTCCGTCGTCGCGCTGTGTGATCGCGGCCCGGCCGATCACTGGATGACGCCTACGGTCTCGAGGAGCCCGCGGAAGTCCGGCTCCTCGCGCAGGGCCGTTCCGTCCGTCGGTGCCGGGGCGCCGCCGCGATTCGCCCAGTAGACGTCCATGCCCACGCGCGCCGCACCTCCGACATCGTGAGCCGAGCCGGCCACAAAGAGCGCCTCCGCGGGGTCGAGGGCGAGGCGCTCAAGCGCCATCCGATAGGGAAGCGGATCGGGCTTGTACGCGCCCGCCTCTTCGGCTGTGACCACGAGCTCGAAGCGGCCCGCGCGGAACGCGGCGAGGCGTCCGAGCTTTCTGGAGCAGTTGGTCACGACGAAGCGCCGGATGCCACCCAGGCGTTCGAGCGTCGGCGGGACGTCGGGCCAGGGTTCGAACTCGCCCCACCGGCGGAGAAGCTCGGACGAGTGTTTGGGGTCGATGCCGACCTCGGCGGCGCTCTCACCGACGATCTCCTCGAAAGGCCGGTAACGCTTCCCGCGCAGGCGCTCCTGCGATGCGGCATGCCAACGCATTCCGAGCGCACGATCCCCCGCCACGTCCGCCCAGAGGGTCCACGTGTCGAGGAGCGCGGTGAGGAGGTCGAAGCCGACCGCCGCATAGGCCATCCAATTAGCCTATCGGCGCACAGGACCTGGCCGCAGACAAAGGGGAGGCACGCGCTCGTCGCGGGCGATGGATAAGTACCTCAAAGCGAATCGCGCTCTGTGGGATGAATGGACCGGCATCAACTACCGGTCCAATTTCTACAAGGTCGCCGACTTCAAGGCCGGCTTGAACAAGCTTCGGGCGTACGAGATGGCCGAGGTCGGGCCCGTCGATGGAAAGGAGCTGCTTCACCTGCAGTGCCACTTCGGGCTCGACACGTTGTGCTGGGCCCGTTTGGGTGCACGGGTGACCGGGGTCGATTTCTCTGCCGCCGCGATCAGTCAGGCTCGAGCCCTCGCCGAGGACGTCGGCCTCGACGCGCGCTTCGTTCAATCGGACATCTACGAGCTACCGCAACATCTCGAAGGCGGCTTCGACGTCGTCTACACCTCTCGCGGTGTGCTCGGCTGGTTACCGGACATCGAAAGGTGGGCGAGGGTCGCCGCTCATTTCGTCAGGCCCGGTGGCTTCTTCTACATCACCGAGATCCACCCGGTCGCGCAGGTCTTCGACGACGACGAGGGCGTGCGTGACCTGCGCCTTCGCTATCCCTACTTCGGCCACGCCGAGCCCATCACCATTCCCACGAAAGGGTCCTACGCCGATCGCGACGCGCCCGTGAGGCAAGAGTTCGAGTACAGCTGGAGCCACGCGATGGGCGAGATCGTGACCGCGCTGACCGTGGCCGGCCTGCGCATCGACTTTCTCCACGAGTTCCCGTTCGCCGAGTGGCCGCTGCCGTTCCTCCAGCCCGCGGCGGACGGGACGCATCGCCTGCCGCCCGAACACGATCTGAAGCTGCCGCTCTTCTTCTCACTGAAGGCTTCGAAGCCGAACGGATAGCGCCTAGTCCCGCGAGGTGTGCCTCGTAACCCAGTCGACAACGCGTCGATTGAAGTCGACGCGGTGACTCGGCCTGCCCTCAGCGATGAACATGTGGCTTCCGCCGGGATACCGCACGAACTCCGTCGGCACCCTGGCGGCGGCGACGAGGCCGGCGAAGAGCTCCTCGCCCTGTCCGATCGGGCAGCGCTCGTCGGCTTCCCCGTGGAGAACGAGCGTCGGGGTCCTGACCCTGTCGACATAGTTGATAGGGGAGAGGCGGCGGAAGGTCTCGCGCCCTTCGGTGAGCCCCGCGTTCATCTCCCACGGCGCGAACCACATGCCGATGTCGCTCGTACCGAAGAACGACTCCTGGTTGGTGACCGGCGCACCGACCACCGCTGCCTTGAACCGGTCGGTGT
>VBEU01000011.1 GCA_005883775.1 Chloroflexota bacterium
ACGAGGAAGGCATCGTCGTCACGCGCGTCGAGCGTCAGCGGATGCTCGAGCAGATCATGGACGAGATCCTCGGGTTCGGGCCGATCCAGCCACTCCTGAACGACGACACCATCACCGAGATCATGGTCAACGGGCCCTTCCGCACGTATGTCGAGCGCAAGGGCAAGCTGCAGCTTTCCGATGTGACGTTCGTCAGCGACGAACACGTCTCACGTGTGATCGAGCGGATCATCGCGCCGATCGGCCGGCGCGTCGACGAAGCAAAGCCCTACGAGGACGCGCGTCTCCCGGATGGCTCCCGCGTGAACATCATCATCCCGCCGCTCGCGCTCAATGGGCCGACGGTCACCATCCGAAAATTCCCCAAGTACCGCATCACCGTGGAGGACTACATCAAGTTCGGCACCGCGACGGCCGAGATGATGGAGTTCCTTCGGGCGTGCGTCGAAGCGCGCCTCAACATGTACATCTCGGGCGGTACCGGCTCAGGAAAGACGACGCTCCTCAACATCCTCTCCGGCTTCATCCCCGAGGACGAGCGCATCATCACGATCGAGGACGCCGCCGAGCTGAAGCTCGTGCAGGACCACGTGGTCCGTCTCGAATCGCGCGCGGCCAACATCGAAGGCAAGGGCGCGGTCACGATCATGGACCTCGTCCGGAACGCCCTCCGTATGCGTCCCGAGCGGATCGTCGTCGGTGAGACGCGTGGTGGCGAGGCCCTCTCGATGCTCCAGGCCATGAACACCGGTCACGACGGCTCGCTCTCGACGGGTCACGCGAACTCGCCGCGAGACATCCTCGCCCGTCTTGAGACCATGTGCCTCATGGCCGGCGTCGAGCTGCCGGCGCGCGCCATTCGCGAACAGATCGCGAGCGCGCTCGACCTCATCATCCAGATCTCGCGGCTCAAGGATGGGTCGCGCAAGATCACGAACATCACCGAGGTCCAGGGAATGGAGGGCGAGACGATCGTCCTCCAGGACGTGTTCGTCTTCGAGCAGACCGGCTATGTCGACGGAAAGGTCCAGGGCCGTCTGCGCCCGACGGGCATCCGTCCGAAGTTCTCGGAGAAGTTCGAGGCTGCCGGCATCAAGCTCCCGCAAAACGTCTTCGGCGATATGTCCTCAGGCCTTCGTTGATCGGTCTCGAATACATCATCCCGGCGACCGCCTTCATCGGCGTGTTCCTGTTCTTCTGGGGCATTTCGTCGATGCTCGGCGGATCCTCGCCCGAGTCGCTCGGCGCGCGCATGCAGCGCTACGCCGGCGGCCAGCAGACGGCGACGCCGGAGGCCAAGAAGGAGCGCAAGAAGGGCCGCCGGGAGATCGATCCGTTCGCGACCCTCTCCGGCGATGTCCAGGACAAGCGCTTCAGCTCTCGCGTGCAGCGCGATCTCGCACGCGCCGACCTTCGCCTGCGGGTCGCGGAGTACTACTACATCCGCGTCGGCCTCGCGCTCGGTCTCGCCGCGGTCCTGCTCTTGCTGCGCGATCCGCTCTCGGCCCTGGTCGGAGCGCTCCTCGGGTATTTCCTTCCGCGTATGTGGGTCGGCCGACGCATCGGAAGCCGCCTCAACTCCTTCAACAAGCAGCTCCCCGACACGATCGTGCTGCTCTCGAACTCCCTGCGCGCGGGCTCGAGCTTCCTCCAGTCGATCGAGCTCGTGTCGCGTGAATCGCCCACGCCGATGGGCCCGGAGATGGGGCGCGTCGTCCGCGAGGTGAACCTCGGCCTGAGCATGGAGGAGGCGCTCTCGAACCTCGTCCGCCGGATCAAAAGCGACGACCTCGACCTCATGGTCACCGCCATCGGCGTCCAGCAGCAGGTCGGTGGAAACCTCGCGGAGATCCTGGACACGATCGCGTTCACGATCCGCGAGCGTGTCCGCATCAAGGGCGAGATCCGCACCCTGACCGCGCAGGGCCGCTACTCGGGTTACCTCGTCGCGTTCCTGCCGATCGCCATCATGATCACGCTCAACCTGATCAACCCTGAGTTCATGCAGCCGCTCTTCACGGAGCTCATCGGCCAGATCCTGCTCGTCGTCGGCGGGATCATGATGCTCATCGGCTTCTTCGCGATCCAGAAGATCACGGACATCAAGGTCTAGCGTGGAGATCCTCGTTCTCGCCGGCGTCGTCGCCTTCGGGGTCTTCCTCGTGTTCGCCTCGTTCCTCGTGGGCCAGCAGCTCGACCCGGTGCAGGCTCGACTGCAGCAGATCTCCGTTCGTCCGCGGACCCTTGAAGAGCTCGAGCTGCAGCGGCCGATCGCCGAGCGCACCCTGAAGCCGATCGTCCAGGGCCTCGCCGCGATCATCTCGCGCTTCTACCCGGCCAATACGGCGCGGTCTCTTCAGATCCGCCTCAAGCGAGCGGCCATGGAGACGACGAGCGTCGAGTTCTTCCTCGGCGTCAAAGCCTTCGTCGGGATCGTCGCGGCCGTCGGGGCGTCGGCTCTGCTGAACCTGATGACCAGCGACCCACTCTTCACGGCGGGTGGTCTCTTCGGCGGGCTGATCGTCGGCTTCCTCATCCCCGACTTCTACCTCAATAGTCGCGCGGGTGGCCGCGCCGGCGCGATCCTCGACCAGCTCCCGGACGCGCTCGACCTCTTGACGATCTCCGTCGAGGCCGGCCTCGGATTCGATGCCGCGATCATCAAAGTCACCGAGAAGATGAAGGGACCTCTCACGGAGGAGCTGAAGCGCGCCGCCGCCGAGCAGCGCGTCGGCAAATCGCGCCAGGAGGCGCTCCGGGGCATCAACGAGCGCGTCGAGGTGAAGGAGCTCCAGAACCTCATCTCGGCGATCATCCAGGCCGACCAGCTGGGTGTGTCGATGTCGAAGGTGCTGCGCATCCAGTCCGAGCAGATGCGCACCGATCGCCGTCAGCGAGCGGAGGAGAAGGCGGCGCGCGCGCCGATCCTCATCATGCTCCCGACGGTCGGATGCATCTTCCCCTCGCTCTTCATCGTGATCCTCGCGCCCGCCGCGCTCTCCGCGATGAAGTCCTGCGGCCAGGTCTAGCACGCGCCGCGGCCCCCTCAATATCACGAACCGCACACGCGGTACGGTGGTCGCCACGCATTGCGAGGTCGCAAACAGCTTCCTGACGAGAGGCTTCGGCCTCATTCCGCGTTCCCGCCTCGCGACCGGCGAGGGCCTTCTCATCACCAAGACCGGATCGATCACGATGTTCTTCATGCGCTTCGCGATCGACGCGATCTTCCTGGACCGGTCGATGCGCGTCCTCCGGGTGGCCGAAGATCTCCGGCCGTGGGTACCTGCCGTCGGGGCACCCCGCGGGACCGACAGCGTGCTCGAGCTTCCCGCGGGCACGGCGGCGCGGACCGGCACGCAAGCCGGTGACGAACTCATCTCGTCGAGATCGACCACCAGGTGATGGACCTCGCCCTCGCGGTCCGCGACGTCCTGCTCGTACCGCGCTGCGCCGGGTGCGGCGAGCCCGGCAGCTGGTTCTGCTTCGCCTGCCGCGATCAGTGCGAGCCCGTGGCGCACGACGGCCGGCTCGCTCTGCGAGCGGCCGGTCCGCACGCCGGGCCGCTTCGGGCCGCGGTGCGCCGGCTCAAGTACGGCGGGGAGCCCGGCCTCGCCGAGGAGCTGGGCGCGCTGGTGGCTCTCGAAGTCGCGCGCGATCTTGCCGGTGGCGTGACGCTCGACGCGATCGTCCCGGTGCCGCTCCATCGCTTGCGCGCGGCGGCGCGCGGATACGACCAGGCCGCGCTTCTGGCTCGCGCGGTCGCGCTGCGCGCGGGTCTGCCCCTTCGTGCGACCTTGCATCGCATACGCGGAGGCCGTCCGCAGGTCGAGCTCGATCGCGCCGCTCGCGCCGCGAACATCCGGGGAGCGTTCGTCGCCGAGGCCGGCGCGCTCCGAGGGCTGCGCGTCGCGATCGTGGACGACGTCGCGACGACCGGCGCGACGCTGAAGGACGCGGCTGCCGCGGCGAGGGCCGCCGGCGCCCGGGCGGTGCGCGCCTACGTCGTGGCGGTCGAGGAATGACGCGTTCTCGCTGGCTGGTGCGTGGCTTGCTCCTCTTCGTGCTCGCATTCGCCAACCTGAACGACATCCGCCCCGAGCAAACGGCGGGTGGAGAAGCACCCGGCCTTTGGTCCCCGGACGTTCTACCGAACGCGCTCTTCGCCTGGACGCTCATCAAGGAGCACAACGTCGACTACGACGAATTCGTCTTTCCTCCGACCGGAGGTGCATCAAAGCCTGCCCCGGGGGCCGTCCAAGCGGCCAAGGAAAAGATCGACCGGGAGGCGTACTTCTTCCGCGCGTGCGGGGTCTCGACAGCGACAGCGCCGCCGACGGCGAAGCGGAGTCTCGGCGGGCCGCCGGCGCCGGGCCCGAACGATCACGTGTGCTCGGTCTTCCCGCCCGGCATGGGCATCCTCGCCCTGCCCTTCTTCGCGCCGTTCGTTCTGAATGGGTGGAATCCGCTGGACCTGGGCCTTCTCGTGCACGGCGGGCACGTCGTCGCCGCCATCGTTGAAATATTCGCGACCCTCGTCCTCTGGTCGGTGCTCCGCCGCTTCGCGACACCGCGTTGGTCCCTTGTGCTCGTGCTGCTTTATTTCCTCGCCACGAGCGTGCGGACGGTCGCGAGCCAGGCGCTGTGGCAACACTCCGGGGTGCACCTGGCGGTGGCCTCGGCACTCTGGCTCGTGCTCCGTGAAGAGGCTGTCCCGCTGTCGCGCGACTTCGCCGCGGGGCTGGTCCTCGGTCTCGGTGCCGTGGTGCGGCAAACCACGGGTCTGGTGGCGCTCGGCCTCCACGGGTTCCGGCCGACTCGGCTGATCGCCATGCTCGCCGGAGCGGCGATCGGTCTCGCCCCGCTGCTCGCGTACAACGATCTCGCCTTCGGCTCGCCCCTCGAGCAGGGCTACGGGATCAAGTCGTTCGCGACACCGATCCAGACCGGGCTGTACGGCCTCCTGGTCTCTCCGTCGCGCGGTCTGCTCGTGTACACGCCCTACGTGATCTTCGCCTTCTTTGCGCTCTTCCGGGCGTGGCGGTGGCCCGGCGAGGTCGCCGGGCGCCTTCGCGGGCTCTCGCTCGTGTGGATCGCCGCGCTGGTGCTTTATTCGACCTACGCCGAGTGGTGGGGCGGCCGGGTGTTCGGCTCGCGCTTCATGGACGATCTCGCGCCCATCCTCTTCGTCGCGATCGCGTGGGGCACGTCGGTCGGCATGTTGGGGTCGCGTTTCGCCCGCACCGTATTTGGCCTCCTCGCGGCGTGGTCGTTCGTGCTCTTCCAAGCGGCCGCATTCCTCTACGACAAGGCGTGGGACACGGTCCCGGTCAACGTGAACGACGACCCGTCCAGACTCCTTAATTGGAGCGACCCGCAGTGGCTCGCCGTCCTGCGGCTCGTGCCGTCGGCGGACGAGCGCGTCCTCGCCGGCGCGGTCCTGAGCGCCCTTGTCCTGGTCCTGCTCGTCCGACTCGAGCTGCGTGCGATCCGCGGGAGTGAGCTAGCGTCGCAGGTGTGAGCGCGTTCCTGATCTTCTTTGGTCGCGGTGGCTCGAGCGACATCGAGCAGCAGCTGGACAAGGTGAAGCTCGCGATCGGCGCGGTCGTCCTCGGGCGCGCCGCCGACGCCGGCTTCTCGCGCCTCTACGCCGTCACCAACGACGACGAGGCCGCGGCGGCCTTCCGCGCCAAAGGCGCGGCGATCCTTCCTGCGCGGACCGAGCCTTTCCATTTCGGTCAGGAGCTCTCGCGGATCGTCCACGAGAAGAAGCTCGACCGTGTCTGCACCATCGGCGCCGGTGCCGGCGCGCTGCTGCAAACGAGCGAGCTGCGCGCCCTGCGAGAGGATCTCGAATCGAGCGAGGCCGTCGTCCTCTCGAACAACTCGTACTCGGCCGACCTCGTCGCGTTCACGCCGGCGTCGGCGCTCGACGCGATCGATCTGCCGGCGACGGACAACCCACTGCCGCGCCGACTCCATCAGCAGGCCGGACTTTCATCGCGGCAGCTCGCCAAGTCGGCGGCGACGCTCCTCGACGTCGACACGCCGACGGACGCGGCGCTCCTCGCGCGGCATCCCAAGTGCCCGCCGGAGCTCCGTTCTCTCCCGGCGTGGCAGGACATTCTCGCCGACCGGATCGAGGCGCTCATGCGCCTCGTGACGACGCCGGACAAGGAGCTACTCGTCGCCGGACGCGTCGGCGCGCCGGTCTGGACGTTCATCGAGACGCAGACGGCGTGTCGCGTGCGGATGCTGGCCGAGGAGCGCGGTATGCAGGCCGCAGGACGAGACGCATCGGGCGAAGCCCGAAGCGCGCTCGGTTTCCTCTACGAAAAGATCGGGCCGCGCGAGTTCTTCGCGCGGATGCAGGAGCTCTGCGACGGCATGCTCTTCGACACCCTCGTCCTCTTTGCGCACCTGGGCT
Source organism: Chloroflexota bacterium (assembly GCA_005883775.1). GTDB lineage: Bacteria > Chloroflexota > Limnocylindria > P2-11E > P2-11E > 3-1-20CM-2-70-9. The sequence goes on from VBEU01000011.1 coordinate 6,428, forward strand.
GGCGCCCGGGCGCGGCGGAGCGGTTCGCCTCGTACCTCTTCATGGCCGATCGGATCCAGGCAAAGCCGCTCCGCGAGTTCACCGAGGCCGCGCGCGCGGCGCCGTTTCCGCTGCTGCTGGGAGGGCACACGCTCGTGTCCGGCGTGCTCTGGACGATGGTCGAGGCCGCCTGGGCCGGGCATCCCGAAATTTGAGCGCGCTTTTCGATCACCACGTCCACAGCGATCGCTCGGACGGCACGGTGTCGCTCGCGGACCGTGCGAAGAGCGTCGCCACGCGGCCGCACGGCGTGTCCGATCACTACCCGTGGAAGGAGAAGCTGCGCGACGAAGACGACGTGAAGCGGTACATCGACGACGCTTCGCGCCTCGGCCTCCGCGTCGGCCTCGAGTACGACCTGGGGGTCGCGCCGCAACTGGGCGCGGATACCCGCGAGTCGCTGCACTACCTCATCGGCGCGATCCATCAGATCAGCCTCGACGGAAAACAGATCGGCTACGACGACGCCGGTGCCTTCGTGAAAGGCCGTATCAAAAGCTTCAAGGAACGCGATCGCTTCAGCGATCCAGCGCTGCAGAAGCGAATCCTCGAGCGCACGCTCGAGGTCGTCGCCGAGGGGATAGACCGCGATCGCATCGACATTCTCGGCCACCCCACGTTCTCCGCCCTTCAGGCGCTCGGCGATCCGGAGCGCGTCTATCCCGAGGAATGGCAGGAGCGGCTGATCGATCTCTGCGTCAAGGGGCGGATCGCGATCGAGATCAATGAGAGCTATGGCGTGCCCCATCGAGAATTTCTCGTTCGCGCGGCACGAGCCGGTGCGCTCTTCTCCGTCGGGACCGACACGCACTTCGAGATCAAGCCGCTCGACAAGACCGACGCGATGATCGCTGCCGCCGCCCTGGACCGCGGACGATTCATGGCCGGGAGCCGCCTCGCACCGACGTAGCGGCCTAGGCGGCGGGGGCGTCCTCCGCGAGCAGCTCGTACACCAGGATCCCGATCGCGAGGAGCAGCACCAGATGTACGGCGTTGCCGCCGAGGTTGGCAGCCTGTGCGACGAACCACGCCAGGACGAGCGCCCAGACCGCCGTCCAGCGCAGGCGATGGCCTGTCGCGAGGGTCACGATTCGGAGGCTAGCGCCCGTATACTTTTCATGCAGGACGACCTGCGATCCGCGGCAGGAGGGGAGCCGTGTTCCGAGGACTGTCCGTCTACACCGGAAACGCCCACCCCAAGTTCGCGAGAGACATCGCCGCCCACCTGGAGGTCCCGCTCGGCGACGCTGACGTCACCAAATTCGCCAACGACAACATCTTCGTGAAGATCAACGAGAACGCGCGCGAGCACGACGTGTATGTCGTGCAGTCGCTCGTCGGACCGTCGGTTAGCGACGCGATCATGGAGCTTCTCATCATGCTCGACGCCTTCAAACGTGCTTCCGCCGGCCGGATCACGGCCGTCATGCCGTACTACGCCTACGGCCGGAGTGACAAGAAAGACCAGCCCCGCGTGCCGATCACGGCTCGCCTCCTCGCGGACCTCATCGGGGTCGCGGGCGCGGACCGGTTCCTGACGATGGACATGCACCAGATGCAGATCCAGGGCTTCTTCTCGATCCCCGGTGACGAGCTCTCGGCGCGCAACCTGCTCATCGAGGCGTTCCGTTCGATCGTCGAGAAGGACCCGAACGGCGTCGCGCTCGTCGTGCCCGACCTCGGCTACGCCAACGCCGCCCGCCGGATCGCCGAGGCGCTGCAGATCCCGCTCGTGTTCATGCAGAAGACGCATCGCGACAACAGCGGCCGGAGCGAGGTCGTCGCGGTCATCGGCGACATCGACAAGCAGCGCGCGATCATCATCGACGACGAGATCGACACCGGTACGACGATCCTCAACGCGGTTCGCATCCTGCACGAGCGCGGCGTCAACGAGATCTACGTCGGCTGCACTCACGCGGTCCTGTCGGGGAACGCCGCCCAGAAGCTCGCCGAGAGCGGCATTGTGAAGCTGATCACCACCGACACCGCACCCTTGCGACCGTCGGCCCGCGACACCGAGAAGTTCGAGGTCCTGACCGTGGCGCCGCTCTTCGCCGAAGCCATCCGTCGGATCCACGAAGGCGAGTCCGTCGGCGCGCTCTTCAACCCGCCCGGGTTGCAGCTTCCGCTGGTCACCTAGCGATCGCAACTCGCAGTCCCGTGAGCTTCATCGGCGGGTTGTTCGACTCGAACGAAGGCGAGCTTCGCAAGCTCCGCAAGATCGCCACGCGCGTCAACCAGCTCGAGCCTGAGCTCGAGAAGCGGAGCGACGAGGAGCTCGCCCAGAGCACGGCACGCTTTCGCGAGCGCCTGGCGAAAGGCGAAACGCTCGACGACATCCTCCCCGAGGTCTTCGCCTCGGTCCGCGAGGCCGCGAAGCGGACCCTCCGGCAGCGGCATTTCGACGTGCAGCTCATGGGCGGTCTCGCTCTGCACAAGGGCCATATCGCCGAGATGAGGACCGGTGAGGGCAAGACCCT
>VBEU01000012.1 GCA_005883775.1 Chloroflexota bacterium
CTCGTAGTTCTTGGCAGCGGCCCGCAGGATCGTCGCCCCACCGATGTCGATCTGGTCGAGGAGCATGCCACCACTCTTTCCGGACGCGGCATGCTCGGCGAACGGGTAGAGATTGACCGCGACGAGGTCGATGGGCTCGATGCCCTCGCGCCGCAGGTCCTCACGGTGCGTGGGATCGTCGCGGCGCGCCAGGAGCGCGGCATGGATCTTCGGATGGAGTGTCTTTACGCGTCCCCCGAGAAGCGACGGCTGGCCGGTCACGTCTTCGACCGAGCGCGACGTGATGCCCTCGGCGGCGAGCGCGGCTCGCGTTCCGTCGGTGGCGATGAGCTCCCATCCGAGGTCCTGCAATCCGCGCGCGAACGCGTCGAGTCCGGTGCGATCAGAGACAGAGAGGAGGGCTCGCAGCATCGCTTGGTACAACTGGCGCAGCCGGAGCACGCCTCCGCCCGAGATCGGCGTCCGACCGTGGGCTTTCTGGACGAACGTGGTCTTCCTCATCTGGTATCTCGTGCTCCTGCGAGCGGGCGTCCCCTTCTGGGTGCTCATGGTCTCGATCGCCGCGAACGTCGCGCTCGTCGTCTACATGTACTGGACGTACCTTCCGCCGCGCGAGGCCGCATGGGAGCGAGAGCGCCGGCGCCAGGCCTATTTTCCGAAGGCCGGACGCAAGAGGAAGCGGCGCCGCTAATCGCCCCTTGGCGCGCTCCACGTGATGTTGAAGCCTTCATAGCGCGGCTTGCCCGCAAGCTCGGTCCTATCGACCTCTCGCACATCCGCACCCGGCGGACCTTCGTTCAACCAGTTCTGCAGCGACGCCAGCGCGCCGCCGCTGCCTTCGGCGATCAGCTCGACCGACCCATCGTCGCGATTCCAGACGCGACCGGTGATCGCGAGGCGCAGGGCCTCGCGCACCGTGGTCGCGCGGAAGTTCACGCCCCTCCCGGCGCCCAACCTCGCCGCGCGGTGCCGACCGCGAGATCCATCCACTCGAGCTCCTCGATCGCGTGCGCGTCGGAGTTCGCGACCAGCGTCGCGCCGCGGTCGACGGCCTTGCGGATCCACGTGTCCGGGAGGTCGAGCCGCTCGGGTCCGCCGTTCACCTCGATCCACGTCCCCGTCTCGACGGCGGCGTCGATGACCTTGTCGAGATCGACCGCGTGGGGCTCGCGCTTCTCAAGAAGCCGTCCGGTGGGGTGCGAGAGCGCCGTGACGAGGGGGTGACGCATCGCGCCGACGACTCGCGCGGTCATCTGATCGCGCGTCTGGGCGAAGGAGGAATGCACTGAGGCGCTTACGACGTCGAACCTCGCGAGAAGCTGATCGGGATAGTCGAGGGCACCGTTCGCGCGAATGTCCACTTCGGTGCCGACGATGACGCGGAAGGGAGCGAGCTCCGCGTTGAGGCCCGCCGCTTCGGCGAGCCGCGCTTCGATCCGCTCCGGCGAAAGGCCGTTGGTCATGCCGAGACCGGGCGAGTGGTCGGTCACCGCCAGGTACGCGTAGCCCTTCGCACGTGCTCGTCGTGCCATCTCGGCGAGAGGATCGCGACCATCGGTCCAGTTCGTATGCGTGTGCAGATCGCCGCGCACCTGAGCGAGCTCGACCAGCTTGGGTAGCGCGTGCGCCTTCGCGGCGTCGATCTCGCCCCGATCCTCACGCAGCTCGGGCGGGATGAAGTCCATCTCGAGGGCCGCATAGACCGTCTCCTCAGTGAGCGAGGCGATCTCCTGACCGCGAGCCTCCGCCCCGACGCGGTAGAGGCCGTACTCGTTGAGGAGGAGCTTTCGGCGTAGCGCCAGGCCGCGAAGGCGCACGTTGTGCTCCTTCGAGCCGGTGAAATAGAGAAGCGCCGCTCCGAACGATCGCGCCGGCACGACCCGGAGGTCGATCTGAAGGCCGCGGTCGACGATCACCGAGCACTTCGTGTCGCCGCGCGCGAGCACACGCTCGACGCTCGGAGCGCGGGCGAAGATCTCGAAGATCGGCCCCGCATCGTCGCCCGCGACGACGATGTCGATGTCACCGATCGTCTCTTTGTAGCGGCGCAGGCTGCCCGCGATGGCCAGCTGCGCGACGCCGCTCTCGGCGCGCAAGTATTCGGTCATCCTCGTCGCGGCGGCGCGGGCCTCGTGGATCAGCGAGCGGCCCGTGCGCTGCTTCAGGGCGGCGATCGAGCGGAGGATGTTCTCCTCGGTCTTCGCCTGGATCTTCGGAAGCTGCTGGAGCCGATGATCCTTCGCGGCTTCCTCGAGCTCCTCGATCGTCGTGATCTTCAGGTGGTCGTAGATGGTCCGCGCGGTCGCTGGGCCGACGCCCGGTACGCGCAAGAGCGTGAGAAGACCCGGCGGGACCGCCGCCTGAAGCTCTTCGTGTCGCTTGGATCGGCCGGTCGCGACGATCTGCTCGATCGCTTCGCTGACCGACGACCCGACCTTTGGGATCTCCTTGAGACGGCGCTCCTCGACGAGCTTGGTGAGTGGCTCGCGGAGGTCGCGGATCGAGCGAGCGGCCGCGCGGTACGTGACCGCGCGGAAGACGTTCTCACCCTTGAGCTCGATCAGGTCGCCGATCTCGTCGAGGACCTTCGCGATGGCGTCGTTACCGACGGCGAGGGCATCCAGGGGCACGGCCCGATGCTACGGCGCTTGTCCTGATCAGGACGTGGGGCGGGAAGCGGCGGGATCGCGCGCGAGCTCCAGGTATGCGAAGGCCGACTCGAGATCGCCGCGCGCGCGAAGCTTCTGCGCGTACTCCGCGGCGAGCGTTGAGAGGTCGGGATGGTCCTCGATCGAAGCAAGGATCTCGATGGCCTTGCGGTATGCCTGGTCGGACAACGCGAAGTCGCCACGGGCGTGGGCGGCGGCGGCGGCGACGCGCAGCGCGTCGGCCTGCTGGCGATGGTCGCCAAGATCGGCGAGCCGGGCTTCGGCGCTCTCGGCAAGGCGGAGCGCGTTTTCGGAATCGCCCTCTTCGAGGGTGATCCGCGCGCGCAGGACATCGACGATCGCGCCGACGCGAGCGTCGCCTGCGAGCGCCGCACGCTCGCTGCAGCGATCGACCGTTTCGCGCGCCGCGTTCATATCCCCGTGCTCGAACTGGACCGTGGCGAGCGACTGCATGACGGAGAGCTCGACAGCCGTATCCGAAACGCGCTCGAGCAGTCCGAGCGCGCGCTGATAGTTTCCGATCGCACCGTCGAGCTCGCCGGCGTCGTAGAGCGCGACCGCAACACCCATGTAGCTCTGCGCGGCAAGGCGCAGCTCGCTGGACCGCGACGCGACGGCGAGCGCGAGCTCGTACGTCGCCAGGGCCTTCACCGTGCGGTGGAGCCGACGGTAGACGGTGCCGAGATGAACGAGTGTTCTGGCGCGAAGGCGCGGGTCGGTGATCTCGCGCTGCTCCATGACGTCGCGCGCCGCCTCGAGCGACTCGGCGCCGGCCGCAAGCTGACCGTGCTCGACATAGAGGACTCCGCGGGCGTGGAGCAGATGGGCGAGCTCCGTGGCGTCGCTGTTCGCGTCGACCAGGCCCATCGCCTCGGCGAGCCGCTCGAAAGCCTGCTCCCTTTTGTTCTCAGCGGTGTCAGCCGTCGCGAGATATCGCAGCAGCGTGGCGCGCTCGCCACCCTGAGCCTGCAGGGACAGGGCCGATGTGGCCTCGTGACGGACCGCGCCCCAATCCCGGCGTTCGATCGCGGCCTGGGCGGCAAGGCGATGGAACACGCGACGCTTCGCTCCGGCAAGTGACTCGTCGCCGATGAAGTAGTCGAGGCTTCGGCCAAGACGCGAAGCGATGATCTGGAGAGAGCGAAGCGATGGGCGGACGAGGCCCGCCTCGACCTGACTGATGAAGCCCTTGGTCAGCTGGTCGCCGGCAAGCTGCGCTTGGCTCATGCCCAGGGCGTGTCGAGCGGCGCGTACCCGCTCGCCCAAGGTCACCGGCTTCTGAACTGCTTCAGGCAGACTCGCCACCGACGCTCCCCTGTCTAGACCGAACTGACAGTTCACCCAATGATCGGGATTCTCTAGACTGCGGGAAGAATACTGGCCGCTGTCGGCGCGGACAATGTGGGGAGAACGAGATGAGACCGTTCCGCTCGCGCGTGATGACAGCGCTCCTCATGACGGTTTTGTGCCTCGGACTGCTCGGAACCGTCGCTCGTGCCGATGACCTCCCGCCCACAAATGTGCCCAGCGACCCTTCTCCGAGCGTCATTGACGCCGGCCCGAGCACGACCTTCCCCGAGGATCCCTGGGGACTGCCGAGCGTAGGCTTCCCTGAGGATCCCTGGCCGGACCTCTAAAGGCATACTGGCGGGCGTGCCGGCGACGTCGACCGCCCATCGGCAAAGGCTCGAGATCGACGGGACACCCTTCCTGTTCCAGCACGGCTATCGCTTCGGGAAGGTGACATACATCACGCGTCTTCCGCTCGGTAAGAACATGACGGTCTTCACGCCGGGTCACCTTTCGGCGCCGGAGGTCGAGGCGGTCGTCCGCGGTGACAACCCGTGGATGTTGGAATGACGGGATCGCCGGAGGTCGGCGGCTAACGCGCGCGGTCGTTCAGCGTGTTCGCTCGGCCACCGTCGACATCGGTCAGGAGCGTGTCGCCGAGATCACATTCGGTATCGCCGTGCTCCTCGGAGTCGGCCTGAACGATCGTCCCGAGGATGGCGAGCGCCTTGCCGCGAAGATCGCCGCTCTGCGTATCTTCGAGGAGGCCGGACGGATGCAGCGCGCCCTCGCCGACGTCGGCGGGATGGCGCTGGTGGTGCCGCAGTTCACGCTGTACGGGGACGCACGTCACGGCCGCCGGCCCGATTTCACAGCGGCCGCCCCGCCCGACCTCGGGAAGCGGCTCTTCGAGGGGTTCTGCGGCGCGCTTCGCGGCAACGGGGTCGAGGTTCGGCAGGGTCGCTTTGGCGCGGCGATGCTCGTCACCCTGGAAGCGGACGGACCGGTGACGCTCGCGCTCTCGACCGATGGCTGGCGCGAGAGCGACCTGGGCTCGTCGTGAACCACGCGGATCATGTCGCGCTCCTGGCTGGCGGCGTCAATCAAGGCGAGGGCGGCACGTGGGCCGACCTGGGCGCCGGGACCGGGGCGTTCACCCTGGCGCTCGCCGACCTCATCGGTCCCCACGGGATCATCCACGCGATCGATCGCGACCGCGCCTCGCTCGCGGAGCTGCGAAGCGCTTTCGTCTCGGCCGTACCTCAGGCCGAGCTCCGCGTCCAGGCCGCCGACTTCACGCGACGCCTCGACCTGGCCGACCTCGACGGGATCGTTATGGCGAACTCGCTTCATTTCGTCGAAGACAAGACACGGGTGCTCGCTCTGGTGCGCGACTATCTCAAACATGGCGGCCGGCTCATCCTTGTGGAGTACGACAGTGACCACGGCAACACCTGGGTACCGCATCCGCTGTCGTTCGAAACATGGAGAGACCTCGCGAGCGAGACGGGCTTCATCGAGACGCGAAAGCTTGCCACCGTTCCGAGCCGGTTCCTTCGGCGGATCTATTCCGCTTTGAGCCTCGCACCGTGAGCATGCTGCCTAGGCTCGGCCGGCATGGGAATGCGGCTTCGGTCCATCCGGCTCTGGGCCTCGATCGGAGTGCTGGTCATTGCCGCCGGCATGCCGTACTGCGCGGCGGCCGTGGGCTGGGCTGCCATCCAGGACGAGACGACCATCACGGTCCGCGCTGACGTCGCTTTCGGCGTCCTCGTCTCATGGATCGGATGGACGATCCTGGCGATCGCCGGCGCGGTGTGGAGCTGGCGATCATGGCGCGGTCGCCGTGAGGCTGTGCGCGCCTAGCGGACGAGCTCGAGCGCCGTGGCGAGCGTAAGCTTCGCGGCCTTCAGCCAAAGTCGCTTGTTCGTGACCTTGTCGGGCGTGTCGTTCACCGTGTGGAAGGTGTAGTTCCCGGGAAACGTCGCGTCGTTCTCGCCGTACCGCTGCACGAGCGCGACCGCGGGGACCCCGGCGAGGCCGAATGGGGCGGCGTCGAGGATCGTGGCGCCGCTCGTCGCGAGCTGCGGCACGAGTGGCGCGACCGCGATCTGGTAGCGATCGTTCGCGGCGACCACCCGATCGCGCAGGCCGACGGAGCCGTCCGTGTAGTAGATGAGGTCGAGGCGATCGGCGATCGGGTTGAACCCGACCATGTCGATGTTGATCACGGCGGCGTACGGAGGCGGGGTTTCGAGCGTTCCGAGATACGCGGCGCTCCCTTTGAAGAAGAGCTCCTCACCATCGAAGAACGCGAGGACGATCCGCTGCCGAAGGGTCGAGCGTTCCCGCGCGAGCACACGGGCGTACTCGAGGAGCGCGGCGGTGCCGGTCGCATTGTCGTCGGCACCCGGCGCTGCCATCGTCGCCGGATTCCAGCCCGGCGTGCGATTGGAGATCGAGTCGTAGTGCGCGCAGATCATGACCCAGCCTTGGTCGGGCACGGAGCCGGCTGGGTCGACGAAGGCGAGGATGTTCTCGAGCGGAAGCGATTGGTACGTAGCGAAATGCGACCGCACGGTGATTCCTGTTATTGCGCCGAGCTGCTCCTTCAGATAGGCCACCGCCTTCGCGTGATTAGGGTTACGGACATCGCGCGAGCCGAATGACGCAAGCGTCGCCATGTGGTCGTTCAGCTTCGCGGGATCGATGTCCTCGAGTACGGCAGCGATCGGCCGGGCGGTCGGCGTCGGCGAAGGGGTTGGCGCGAGGGTCGGCGGGGGCGTCGTGCCGGGGCTCGCCGCCAAGATGGAGGGCGACGGGCTGGCGGGTGAATTCGAAGCTCCCCCGCACGCGGCCAGAAGGATCGCGAGGACGACGAGGCGGCGGCCCACTATGCCTGTATATCGCGCGCGGGCCGGATCAGTGCTTGGTGGGAGAGACGGTCGCCGAGGGCCGAGGGGTCTGCGGTTTGGGCAGGACCGATGTCGGGAGCGGGAACGGGGCGCTGGTCAGCGGATACGGCAGCGCGAAGTCGGCGTCGCTAACTGTTGTGCTGACGCTTGTCGCCCGCTGCTGGATGGTGAATAGCGCGCCCGCCGACGTGAGTGTGCGAAGCATCACGCCGTCGGCCGAGAAGCAGGCTTCGAGCTTCACCTCACCGATCTGCCCGAGCAGCGAATTCAATGATGTCGGCGAGGGCGAGCCGGGCGCGGTGGGCCGCAGTCGCCAACGGAAGCAGGCCGCATCGCGGTCCGCGATGCGTTCGCGCGGGAGGACGGTCACGTCCATGTCCCTGGTCGCCGACAGCATCGAGTCGAGCGGCGAGACGTTCAGAGAGTCGAGCATCTGCTGCGTGTACGTCACGGGCATCGCATAGCAGCCGCTGTTGTTGCCGTCGAGACAGACGAATGCGTCCTGACCCCGAAGGATGATGACCATCCGAAGCGGAACGCTCCCGCTGATCGCTAACTCGAAGCGGAAGTCCGGCGGCCGAGCGATATAGGTCTGCGTGCTCGACAGGCTCGGCCCGGGCGACGGCGATTGCACAGCTGCGAAGAGCGAGCTAAGGGTCATCTCGTAGGTCGCCCTGTACGTCGGGTGTTTCGCCGCGGCGAGCGCGGCCTGCGGATCGCTTTCGAGAGCCAGCAGCGGATCGACTCGCGGATTGTCCGCCTCAGCATGCGAGCCGCACGCGAGCAAGAGGACGCCGAACGCGACCAACACGAACCGCCCCACGACGGGAGCGTGCCAGTCGGGGGACACACACCGTGTGCCGGACCGGTCTCTAGTTCGCCCTTCTGCGTCCGCCCGCGGCGGCGGGCTCACGCCCACCGTTAACTTCGGCCTTCTCCTGGGCGTACTGCTCGCTCCAGAAGACCACCTTGCCGTTCTCGGCGTCGACGAACACCGTGTCGCCCTCCTTGAACTCTCCGGAGAGCACCTTCTGCGCGAGCGGATCGATGATGAGCCGCTGGATCGTGCGTTTGATCGGGCGCGCGCCGTAGACCGGATCGAAGCCCTCTTTCGCGATGAGCGACTTCGCGTTGTCGGATAGCTCGAGGGTGATCTTTCGCTCGAGGAGCCGCTTCGCGAGAATCTTCGTCTCCTTCTCGACGATCTCCATGAGCTGCTGCGTGACGAGGTTCTTGAAGATGACGATCTCGTCGACCCGGTTCAGGAACTCGGGCCGGAACTGGCCGCGCAGGGCATCCATCACGCGCTTGCGCAGAAGCTCATGCTGGTCCGCGAGCTCGGTGATGAACGTGGACCCGACGTTGCTCGTCATGATGATGACGACGTTCTTGAAGTCCACCGTTCGGCCCTTGCCATCAGTGAGACGACCGTCGTCGAGGATCTGGAGGAGCACGTTGAAGACGTCGGGGTGCGCCTTCTCGATCTCGTCGAGCAGGAGCACCGAGTAGGGCCGGCGGCGGATCGCCTCGGTCAGCTGACCGCCTTCCTCGAACCCGATGTACCCGGGCGGAGCGCCGATGAGCCGTGCGACGGTGTGCTTCTCCATGTACTCAGACATGTCGAGCCGCACGAGCGAGCGCTCGTCGTCGAAGAGGAATTCCGCGAGGGCCTTCGCCAGCAGGGTCTTGCCGACGCCTGTCGGACCGAGGAACAGGAACGAGCCGAGAGGCCGGTTGGGGTCCTGCATGCCGGCGCGCGCGCGGCGCACCGCGTTCGCCACGGCCGTGACCGCCTCCTCTTGGCCGACGACGCGCTCGTGCAGGTTTTGCTCCATGCGTAGGAGCTTGGAAACTTCGCCTTCGAGGAGCTTCGTGACCGGGATCCCCGTCCATTTGGCGACCACGTCAGCGATGTCCTCGGGCGTCACCTCCTCGGTGAGCATCTTTTGGTTCTTCTGCAGGTCGGCCAGCCGCTTCTCAGCGCGCGCGATCTCTTTTTCGATGCCCGCGACAGTGCTGTACTTCAGCTCGGCCGCCTTGGCGTAGTCGGCAGCCCGCTCGGCGCGCTCGACGTCGGCCCGGATGGCCTCGAGCTGCTGCCGCTTATCGCGTATTTCGCTGATGGCGGCCTTCTCCTGCTGCCAGTGCGCCCGCAGCACGCTCGCCTCTTCCTTCGCATGGGCGAGCTCGCGCTCGAGCCTCCCGAGGCGCTCCTTGCTGGCCGCGTCGCTCTCCTTCTTCAGCGCCTCGCGCTCGATCTCGAGCCGCGAGATGGCGCGCTCGACCTCGTCGAGCTCGGCCGGCATCGAGTCGATCTCCATGCGGAGCTTCGACGCGGCCTCATCCACGAGGTCGATCGCCTTGTCCGGAAGAAAGCGGTCGGTGATGTAGCGCGACGAGAGCGTGGCCGCGGCGACGAGGGCGGCGTCCTGGATCCGGACGCCGTGGTGGATCTCGTAGCGCTCCCGCAGGCCGCGAAGTATGGAGATCGTGTCCTCGATCGAGGGCTCCCCGACGTAGACCGGCTGGAATCGCCGCTCGAGGGCGGCATCCTTTTCGATGTGCTTCCGGTACTCGTCCAGGGTGGTCGCGCCGATCGTGTGCAGCTCGCCGCGCGCGAGCATGGGCTTCAGCATGTTCGCGGCGTCCACCGCGCCTTCGGCAGCGCCGGCGCCGACGACGGTGTGCAGCTCGTCGATGAAGAGGACGATCTGGCCCTCGCTCTTCGCGATCTCCTGCAACACGGCCTTGAGGCGCTCCTCGAATTCGCCGCGATATTTCGCGCCCGCGAGGAGCGAGCCTATGTCCAGCGCGAACACGCGCTTGTCCTTCAGACCTTCGGGAACGTCACCGCGGACGATGCGCTGGGCCAGACCTTCGACGATCGCGGTCTTGCCGACGCCGGGCTCGCCGATGAGCACAGGGTTGTTCTTCGTGCGCCGCGAGAGCACCTGGATCACGCGGCGGATCTCCTCGTCGCGGCCGATGACCGGGTCGAGCTTCCCGTTCTCGGCGGCCTCGGTCAGGTCGCGCCCGAACTTCGAGAGCGCCTGGTAGGTGCCCTCTGGATCCTGGGACGTGACGCGCTGGTTGCCGCGCACTTTCTTGATCCACGCGAGTGCCTCGTCACGAGGGACGACGTCGAGCGCGAGGAATAGGTGCTCGGTCGAGACGAAGTCGTCCTCGAGTTGCGCGCGCTCGTTGTCTGCGCGGTCGAGCACGTGCGCGAATGCCGCGGAGACGCCGGGCTGCTGCTGGCCACCCTGCACCGCGGGGCGCGAGTCGAGCTTCTGCTCCGCCTCCGCGCGCAGGCCCTGCCAGTCCGTGAACAGCGGCTGGTCGAGCAGCGCGAGGAGCAGGTGCTCCGGCTCGAGCTGGGGATTGTTGGCGCCCTCGGCCAGGCGCGCTTATTTGGATCGATCACTTCGTTACCTGCCTAACCGGCTCGGCCTGTCGGCCCAGCCTCCATGCCTGCTCAATCTCTCGGCTTCGCCTCGAGACACGCTCAAGGCTGGTGGTCTCGCTCCTCGCGAGTGAATCGCTCGTCGCTCGGCCTAACTCAAAGCAAGTGACTGCGCACGTTGTCCCCGCTGCGCGATTTGGCGACTTCGCGCGCAAGCTCGCGCTCTTTCTCGCTGAGCTTGGTCGGCATGACGACCTTCACGGTGCTGTAGAGATCCCCGTGGCCGCCGCCCGCCCGGGGCATCCCCTGCCCGGCGAGACGAATAGTGCGCCCGTTCTGTGTTTCCGGGGGGATGCGAAGCGACACCCGGCCCTTAAGCGTGGGCACGGTAACTTCGCCGCCAAGCATGGCTTCGTGCATCGCGACGGGCAGATCCACGCGGAGGTCGTCTCCGTCGCGCGTGAAGAAGGGGTGCGGCTTCACGCGCACGCGCAGGTACGCATCGCCGGGTGGACCGCCACCCACGCCGGGGTTGCCCTGGCCCGCAAGGCGAATGCGCTGGCCGTCCTTCACCCCTGGCGGGATCTTCACGGTGAGCCGTCTCGCGGGCTGGCCGTTCTCGCGCGAGATCTGGATCACCTGCTCGGACCCCTTGTATGCCTCCGGGAGGGTGATCTCAACTTCGCCCTCGACATCCTCGCCTTGTCTAGCGCGCGATCGCGTCCGCGTACGTGTGCGACCGAACACATCGTCCGCGTCGCCGAAGCCGCCGTTCGCAGCTTGGCCAAAGAGGGTCCGGAAGAAGTCGGAAAACCCGCTGGCATCGTCGCCGAACGGACTCTCGCCCGGCTGTCCCGTGTACACGTACTGGAAGCCACCGCTCCCCGAGGGACGTCCGCGCCCTTGCGCGAACTGCTCCCACTCGGGACCGACCGTGTCGTACCGCTTTCGCTTCTCGGGATCGCTGAGGACTTCGTGAGCCTCGTTGATCTCTTTGAAGCGCTTCTCCGCGTCCGCCTTCTTGTTGACGTCCGGGTGGTATTGGCGTGCGAGCTTTCGGTAGGCCTTCTTGATGTCGTCGGTCGAGGCGCTTTTCGAAACGCCAAGCGTCTTGTAGTAGTCCTTGTATTCGACCGGCATCCGTTCCGCCCCCGGAAATTAGTGCGCTGGCGCGCCCGACGGTGCGATGCTCGGACGTGCCGCCTCGATCTGCGCGGGCGTCACGTTCGGTCCGGGCAACAGCGCCGCCTTGAGCACCTCGTCGATCGTCTCCATGAGCTTGATGTCGACCGTGTCGATGACCTCCTGCGGGACGTCGACCAGATCCTTCTTGTTCTTCTTCGGCATGAGGAATGTCTTGATCCCGGCGCGGTGCGCCGCGAGCAGCTTCTCCTTCACCCCGCCGATCGGAAGGACGAGACCACGGAGCGTGATCTCTCCGGTCATCGCGACGTCCTTACGGACCTTGCGACCCGTGAGCGCCGACACGATGGCCGTTGCCATCGTCACGCCGGCCGAAGGTCCATCCTTTGGGATGGCGCCCGCGGGCACGTGGATGTGCATGGCGTGGTCCTTGAAGAACCCCTTCGGCACGCCGAGCTCGGCGTAGTGCGCTCGGACGTAGCTCAGGGCCGCAATGGCCGACTCTTCCATGACCTTCTGGATCTGGCCGGTGAGGACGAACTCCTCCTGCTTGGATCCCTGGTCCATGATCGTCGCCTCGACGGTGAGGACGTCGCCGCCGTGCTCGGACACCGAGACGCCGGTGGCGGCGCCGACCTGATCCTCTTTCTCGGCGAGACCGTACTCGAACCGCTCGGGGCCAAGGTACTTGTCGAGGTCCTCAGGCTTGACCTCGACGGTCGCAGCCTTGCCCTCGGCGATGGTCCGCGCGACCTTGCGGTTGATCGTGCCGATCTCCCGCTCGAGGTTGCGAACGCCGGCCTCGCGCGTGTACTCACGCACGAGCTTGCGGAGAGTGTCGTCGCCCATCACGAGCTTGCCTTCCTCGAGGCCGTGCTGCTTCAGCTGCTTCGGCAGGAGGAAGCCCTTCGCGATGTGCATCTTCTCGTCCTCGGTGTAGCCGGGGAGACGGATGATCTCCATACGGTCGCGGAGCGGCGGAATGATCGTGTCCTCGACGTTCGCCGTCGTGATGAAGATCACCTTCGACAGGTCGTACGGCACCTCGAGGTAGTGGTCGCTGAAAGCGTTGTTCTGCTCGGGGTCGAGGACCTCGAGGAGCGCCGAGCTCGGGTCGCCGCGGAAGTCCGCGCCCACCTTGTCGATCTCGTCGAGCATGAACACCGGATTGATCTCGCCCGCGGTCTTCATGTTCTGGAGGATGCGGCCGGGTAGCGCACCCACGTAGGTGCGGCGGTGGCCGCGGATCTCCGCCTCGTCACGGATGCCGCCGAGCGACATGCGGATGAACTTGCGTCCCATCGCGCGGGCGATGGACTTGCCGAGGCTCGTCTTGCCCACGCCGGGCGGGCCCACGAACGAGAGGATCGGGGCGCGCAGACCAGGGGCGAGCTTGCGCACGGCCATGTATTCGAGGATGCGGTCCTTGATCTTGGGCAGCCCGTAGTGATCCTCGTCGAGGATCTTCGCGGCTTGCTGGATGTCCCAGTCGTCGCTCGCGGCCTTGCTCCACGGGAGCGAGATGAGCCAATCAACGTAGGTGCGGATGACGCCGGTCTCGGGCGAGGCCTGCGGGATCTTCTCGAGACGACCGACTTCCTTCAGCGCCTTTTCCTTGACCGCCTCGGGCATACCCGCCTGGTCGATCTTTTCCTTGATCTCGCGTAGCTCGGCTCCGCCTTCGTCCTCACCGAGCTCCTTCTGGATGGCTTTCATCTGCTCGCGGAGGATGTACTCGCGCTGCGTCTTGTCGAGGGTCTGCTGGACCTCGCTCTGGATCTTGGCCTTGAGCTCGAGGATTTCGTTCTGCTTCGCGAGGAAGACCGAGATGAACTTGAGCCGCTCGACGACCGCGTGGGTCTCGAGGAGCTGCTGGCGCTGCTCGAGCGTGAGGTCCGGGCTCGACGCGACGAGGTCCGCGAAGTGCGCGGGGTCCTCCGTGTTCTTCGCGGTCATGGCGAGCTCGGGCAGGATCGAGCCCCCGTTGTCGACGTACTTCTCGAAGAGGCCGCGCACGCTGCGCAGAAGAGCCTCCCGCTCGACGGGGTTCCCGATCTCGTCGGGGATCACGTCGAAGCTCACACGGAAGAAGCGCTGCTCGGGCAGGTAGTTGGTGATCCGCACTCGATTGATGCCCTGAACGATGATCTGCGCGCTGCCGTCCGGGATCCGGAGGAGGCGCACGATCTCGGCGACGGTACCAACGGAGTAGATCTGCTCGGGTGTGACGTCATCGACCTCGGCGTCCTTCTGGGCGGCGAGGATGATGTAGTGCTTTTCCTCGTTCATCGCCGCGTTGATGGCGGCGACGCTCTTCTCGCGACCGACCCCGAGCGGGACCACCAGCTTCGGGAAGACGACCGCCTCCCGGAGTGGCACGAGGGGCAGTTCGTTCGGGAACTGGCTCGTCGGCGAGCTTGCGTTGATGTTCGTTGTCTCTGGGTCGGTCACTTCTTCTTTCCTTCTAGCCGTTGATGGATGGGGTGATCCTGATGAAGCTTTTTAGAGCTCAACGCCCTTTTGGCGTTGGC
>VBEU01000215.1 GCA_005883775.1 Chloroflexota bacterium
ATGAGCTCGCCACGCAGGAGGCCCGCCGCCGGGTCCACACCCACCATGAATGTCGTGGGCAGACCGATCTCGCCGCAATTTGTGACGAGGTCGTTGAGGATCTGGTCCGTGGTCGGCGCCTCGGTCGAAGGATCGGCCGGCGTGGGAAAGGGAGCCGCGGCGACCGGCGGGAGGACGGCGGCCGCCGCGGACTCCTGAGGGGAAAGACTTGGTTGGAAGCGCGCGGCGCGCCGCACCGCGGCGAGTCGGTCGCTCGAGACCTCGATTACGCGAAGGACGAGGCGCGTCGCGTGATCGGAGAACCCGGTGTCGCCGAAGATCTGGAGCGTCGCGACGCCGAAGATCTCATCGGCCGCGATGAGTGGGTACTGGAGGACGGAGATCTTGCGCGCCTCGACGCCTTCCGGGCCACGCACGCCGATCTCTCGAACGAAGCCGTGCCACCGCCGGTCATGCCGTGCTGCGTAGCAGTCGGGGCCATCGTCGATGGCCTGACGGCCCATCTCGGCCGAGTCGGGATCCGCGCCCACCACCTTGTAGCGGTAGGCGACCTCGCGTCGCACGCTGTTGAAGAGAGCGACCGAGAACCCATCGACGCCGGCGATCGCGGTGACCGCATCACGCAGAACGCGGCCGATGGATCGCGCGTCGGTGAGCTCGTCGAGCGCGCGTGCGACCTCGTCGACGACCTGCCGATCGCGCTCGTCCTGTTCGTCCTTTGGATCGAGCACCGGCTCGGACTCAGTGGGCATCGCGATGACAAGCGACGACTCCGGCTCACGCATCGGTTCGTCCGGCACGACCACGAGGCGTCGCGGCTCTTCCACGGCCGACGGCGCCGAGAGTGTGGCGAGCGAGTCGCTGCCGACCGCAGCGGCGATCAGCTCGCAGGAGAGGTCAAGCGCTTCGCGCGCGCCGGCGGAGATCTGGTCGCGGCTGATCAAGGTGCCAAGGAGTACGCCGACCGTGCGGTCCTGCGTGACGAGACGCGAGATCAGGAGGCGCGGCGGCACCCCGACCCATTCCGCCTGGTACGGGACCGGCCAGTCCAGGAGGATCGCGCGGTTCGCCGGGAGCGAGTCGTCAGGCAGCTGGAGCGTGAGGAGCCGGCGGTCGTGGAGCCACGGCATGCGTCCGACCTGTGCTTCTACGGCGTCGCCGACGGCGGGCTGACGTACGACCGCGGCGCCGATGAGATACGGAACGCTGTTGAGGAGGATGCGGAGCGTGGCTTCGACGGGCGGCGTCATCCGGACGACGTTCAGAGGCGCGGGGTCGATCGTCGGCGACTCCACGCTCGGCTCCTCCGTCGAGGCTCGGGCCCCTTCGATGGCCACTCGCCTAACGCCTCCCATGGTCTCTTCGCTTCCTCCCGTTTTCGTGCCTCAATTTGTAGGGCGAAGGTCCGTCTGGCCCATCACCCGACGGGACCAGATCGGCCGCGGGGGAGTACGGACGTACTGGCGGGGGATGGCGTCTTGCTAGTGGGCGCCGGTACCGCCATCGACGAGGAGGAGCTGGCCGGTCACGAACCCGGCCTCCGCCGAGGCGAAGTAGACGACCGCGCCGGCGACGTCCTCCGCGGTGCCAAGACGTCCGAGCGGCGTGCGGGCGACCTCCACATCGCGAAAGCCTGGGTCCTTGCGCATCCGCTCGCGGGTCAGGTCGGTCTCGATGAGGCTCGGACCGACCGCGTTGACGGTGATGCCGCGAGGCGCGAGCTCCAGCGCGAGGGATTTCGTCAGCGTCACGACACCGCCTTTGGCCGCGCTGTACGCGATGCGCTCGACCCGGCCGAGCACTCCGTAGATCGATGCGACGTTGATCACTCGACCGCCGTCGGGGAGCAGCGGAAGAGCGGCTTGCGTCACGAACGCGACGCCCTTGAGGTCCGTGTCGACGACCGTGTCCCAGGCGTCCTCATCGAGCGAGGCGAGATCGGTCGGGATATTCGTCCCCGCGTTATTGACGAGGATGTCTATCGTCCCCCACTCGCGCGTCACCGCCTCGAAGCACACGCGGATAGACGCGGCGCTGCGCACGTCCAGACCGAGCGCGACCGAGCGACGTCCCTTCGTCCGGATCTCGCGCGCGACCGGCTCGGCGTCGCCGGCCTTCCGCGATGTGATAGCGACGTCCGCGCCCGCGGTGGCAAGAGCGACCGCGATCGCGCGGCCGATGCCGCGGCTTCCGCCGGTGACCAGCG
>VBEU01000013.1 GCA_005883775.1 Chloroflexota bacterium
GCGCAAACGCTTCGTTCGCTTCTGGACAAGGGTCCGCGCGATCCCGATCTCCGTGAGGCGCAGCAGCGCGCCATGAGCACGCCACCGATCTCGACGATCCTCCGGCGTCAGAAGCCGGACGCGAGCTGGCCTGGCGAGAACCTCTACGGACCGAAATACGAGGGGACCCACTGGGCGAACCTTCTGCTGGTCGAGTACGGGGTCGATCCCGGCGATCCCCGCGTTCGGCGCGCGGCTCGCTACGTCCTGGAGGAGCTCGGCACACCGGGGCGCGGCGGGATGGATTGGGTCTTCAATAAAGACCACGGCGCGTCCTGCATCGTCGGCAGCGTCGTCCGCTACATCGCGCTCGCCGGCTACGGCGCGGACGAGCGGCTCGAACCGCTCGTCCAGCGGCTGGTGCGGGATGCGACGAAGTTCGATGCCGCGTGCTGGATCAACGGGGACCAGCCCTGCGGCTGGGGCTACGCGCGCCTCGTCTGGGGGCTCGCCGCAATACCAGAGGGCACGCGCACGCGCGAGGTGCAACGCACGCTGCGCAGAGGAGTCGAGTTCCTCCTCTCCTATCACGTCGAGCGCGGGCGCTATCCGACCGACACAGCTCCAAGCTACCTCTGGCGGCAGCTCTCCTTCCCCTTGTTCTACCAGGCCGACGTGCTCTTCGTGCTTCGCGCGATCGACGCGGCCGGCGCGATCGAGGATGATCGCGCGCAGCCCGCGATCGGCTGGCTCCTCGCGCGACAGGACGGGCGCGGGCGTTGGGGTGGGCGCGCGCCGTACGCCGCGCGCATGCCTTCGCGCGTGGATGCGAGCAAGTGGGTGACCTTGCAGGCCTGCACGATCCTGAAGCACGCGTTCCCTGAGATGGCCGCCTGACCAAGCGCCGCATCCTCAAGGAGGTCGGGCCTCTGCGGTTCGGCGAAGGCCACGACACGACTTTTCCGTATGCGCTCGCGCTCGCGACCGGTGCCGAATACGACTGGCTCATGGGCTCTTCGGGCGCGGCGTTCACGACGACGATCGACGAAGCGCAATGGGATCCCCTTGCGGCCACGCCACGCGACGACGCGACCCTCGCGCGAGCGGCGCGCGCCGCGGGCGTTCGACTCGACCCCGAGCCCCCGCCGTACGACGATGAGATGCGGGCGCTGATCCTCGACCGCGCCAAAGAGGCGATCGATGGCCGCCTCCCGCCGCTGGTGTTCGGTCTCGGCGGACCGCCCGAATACGGACTCATCGTCGGCTACGACGAGGAGGGTCCGACGTTCTTCGCACGGACCTTCTTCGACAAGGGCGACGACCCACGTCGCGCCGGGTGGTCCGAGTTCGAGAGCGGGGACCGAGGCGGCCTGATCTTTCTCGACAAGACCGCGCCACCCGACCGGCCGAGTGCGCTCCGCGAAGGCATCGACGCTGCGCTGGCGGCGGGTGAGGCGAGCGACCAGGCGCTCTCGTCCTGGTCGACGGCCCTACGCGACGACACCCGGTGGAGCGACGCCAAGCATGCCGGAAGCGCCGCGTTCGCCGATCACGCGATGCGCCTGGTGCTGGTCGATAAGCGCCGCGCCGCCGCGCGCTTCCTTCGCGCGGCGCGCGGTCTTCTCCCCAACACGCCCGGCGCCGATCTCCTCCGCGCCGCCGAGTCGTACGGGTACGCGGCCGATGCGGCGGCGAAGGGCGGTGTCGGCGAGTTCGACGGCAGCGTGGCGATGCGCTTTATCGACCCCGGCCACCGGCGCGCCTGGGCGAAAAATCTGGATGCCGTGCGCGAGAACGATCGAGAAGCGCGCGAGGCCCTCGCTTCCGCGCGAGGAGGGATGCGTTGAGCGATCTTGCCGCCGCCGTCGTGCTCGGCATCGTTCAGGGTCTCACCGAGTTCCTGCCGGTGAGCTCGACGGCTCACCTCATCCTGGTGACCGACCTGCTGAAGCTCGATCCTGAGCGGTTCGGGCTGTCGTTCGATGTCGCGCTGCACCTCGGCACGGCGCTCGCCGTGCTGCTCTACTTCGCGCCAACGTGGATCGACCTCGTCCTCGGTCTATTCCGCGGACGGTGGCGCATGCCCGCCCTCATCGTTCTCGGCACGGCTCCGGCCGCGATCGCGGGCGTTCTCTTCCAATCGGCGATCGAGCGGGAGATGCGTGGGCCGCTTGTCATCGCGACCGGCCTCGTCGTGGGATCGGTCGTGTTCGTCGTGGCCGAGGCGATTGCGCGTCAGCGCCGAGTGATGAGCGAGATCGGCGTCGTCGATGCGCTCGTGATCGGTGTCGCTCAGGCGATCGCGCTCATCCCAGGAATCTCCCGCTCAGGCATCACGATCTCAGCCGGACTCATCCGAGAGCTGCGGCGCGAGGATGCGACGCGCTTCGCGTTCCTCCTCGCGACACCGGTGATCCTGGGCGCCGGCGCGAAGACCCTGCTCGATGCGCGCAAGGCCGCGGAGCTGCTCGCCGCGACGGATGTCCTGGTTGTTGGTTTTGTTCTGTCGTTCCTCTCCGGGCTTGCCGCAGTGGCGTTCATGGTCCGCTTCCTGCGCGGACATTCGCTCAACTGGTTCGTGGCCTACCGGCTCGTGCTCGCGGTATTGATCGTCGTCGGAGTGATCGCCGGGATCCTGTAGGCGGGGTCACACCCGGGGCGAGGCGTGCGAGCGCTGCGAACATGAGGGCGGTCATCACGACGAATAGGACGATCGCGACCAGCGCTCCACCGGGGATGAAGTAACTCATGCTCGAGGGCCAAAGCGCTGACGGAAGGATGAACCACGCCAAGAACGACATCGGACCGTTCCACGGCGATATGTCACCGGTCCCCGTTTGCGTAAGCGCTAGGTCGAAAGCGGTCTCCCACACGATGCCAACAGTGAGGTAGGCGAGAGCCGCGGCGAGTAGAAGGCGACCGCCCCGAGCGACGTTCCGCCGCATGGTGGCACGATAGTCCTGTGGATCTCGGCCTCCGCGACAAAGTCACGATCGTCGCCGCATCCAGCAAGGGACTTGGCCGTGCCGTCGCCGAGGAATTCGCGCGCGAGGGCGCGCGCGTCGTGATGTGCAGCCGCGACGAGGCCGCCATCCGTGCCGCGGCCGAAGGGGTGCAGCGCAAGACCAGCGCCGACGTGCAGTGGACGGTCGCGGACGTAGGCACCGCCGAGGGATGTCAGAAGCTCGTCAAGACCGCGGTTGACAAGTTCGGGACGATCGACATCCTCATTTCGAACGCGGGCGGTCCGCCGCCAGGGCGCTTCGACGATCTCGACGACGCGGCGTGGCAGAAGGCCGTGGGCATCACGCTCTTCTCGGCGGTGCGTCTCACGCGCCTCGTCCTTCCGCACATGCGCAAGGCCGGCGGCGGCTCGATCGTGTACATGACCTCGACGACCGTGCGTCAGCCGACCCAATACCTGAACCTCATCCTCTCCAACGCCATCCGCGCCGCGGTGCAGGGGATGGCCAAGACGCTCTCGAGCGACCTTGCGAAGGACGGCGTCCGTGTGAACTGCGTGCAGCCGGGCCGCATCTTCACCGAGCGCATCGAGCAGCTCGACTCCGACACCGCAAAACGTCAGAACACGACCCCGGACGCGATCCGCGCGCACTACGAGAAGACGGTCATTCCGATGGGCCGCTACGGCAAGCCCGAGGAGTTCGCCGCCGCGGTCGTGTTCCTCGCGTCGCCAAAGGCGTCGTACATCACCGGAACTTCGCTCCAGGTCGACGGCGGCATGCTCATGAGCATGTTCTGATGGGAGGCGCGTTTGCGATCATCTGCGACGAAAAACGCCGCGTCCTCCTGTGCCACCGGCGCGATATCGACGCGTGGAATCTGCCCGGCGGTCGAGTCGAGGAAGGCGAGGCTCCTTGGGATGCCGCGATCAGAGAGACGCGGGAAGAAGTCGGGCTTGAGGTCGAGGTCACCCGTCTCACCGGTCTCTACTGGAGACCTGAAAGGTCCGAGCTCGTCTTTACCTTCGAATGCCGCGTACTGTCGGGCACACCTGGCCTGAGCGACGAAGCCGACAAGGTCGGCTACTTCGCGCTCGACGGTCTCCCCGCGAATACCGGCCTGAAGCACGCCGAGCGGATCCGCGATGCGCTCGCGGGTGGTCCCGCGGTGCTGCGGGTCCAGACAGGACCCGGCATGCGCGAGCTTTTCGGTGGCCGCACGTGATCGTTGCCGAGCGTCTGCGGCCTCACGTCTTCCGTCTCCCGATCGAGAAGATCCGCGCCGGCTACAAGAGCGACATCTACTTCGCGCGCACGAAGCTCATCCTCGAACGGGACAAGCGGCACGAGCGCGTGACGATGCAGGTCTTCCAGAAGCATCCCGACGCGGTCGTCGTCGGGACGGACCAGACGCTCGCGATCCTTCACGTGGGCGCGGGTCATTACCGCGACCGCACTCGCGCCGACGCGCTCTTCGACCGATACCTCAGCGCGGAGCGCCGCCTCTACTCAGCCTGGACCCTCCTGCCGACGCTCGATTGGTCTGCCTACGAGCCCGTGGCGCGCGAGGTCTTCGAGATCTCGCGCGAGCTCGCGTCGCTGTGGCAGCCGGCGGGACAGGACCTCGACGTGTCGTCCCTCTACGACGGCGAGATCGCGAAGCCGCACGAGCCGGTCATGCACATCGAAGGCGAGTACGCAGAGTTCGCTCATCTCGAGACGCTGTACCTCGGAGCGCTCTCGGAGGGAACGCGAGTCGCGACGAACACGCGCGACGTCGTGGCGGCCGCGAACGGGAAGCCGGTGATCATGTTCGGCGCACGGCACCAGGTCCACGAGGCGCAGGCGGGATCGGGGTACGCGGCTTACGTCGGCGGGGCGACAGCCGTCTCCACCGACGAGCAGGGTGAGTGGTGGGGATCCACCGGACTGGGGACCGTCCCCCACGCGCTCATCGCGGTCTACGGCGGCGACACCACGGTCGCGACGCTGAAATTCGACGAATACATCAACCGCGCGCCGGAGGCCCACGCGCTCGGCGCGCGCCTATGGGGCGTTCGGGTCGACACGAGCGAGTCGCTCGTCGACCGCGCGATCCTGCGCGAGCTCGAGGAAAAAGAAGGCGTCGCGAGCGGCGAGCTTCGCGGAGTCACGCCGCGACTCGTCGAGCTCGTTCGCGAGGCCCTCGACCGAAACGGATACCGGCACGTTCGGATCGTGGTCTCGGGCGGATTCGACGCCGAGAAGATCCGCAGCTTCGAAGAGCTGCGCGTGCCGGTGGACGTCTACGGGGTCGGCTCCGCGCTGGTGCACGGTGCCGGGTTCGATCACACCGCCGACATCGTCCGCGTCGGGGGGCGTCCGCTCTCGAAGACCGGGCGCGGCTACATCGCGAGCGATCGGCTCCATCGGGTGGACTGGCCATCTCTCGTCGGCGAGCCGGATTGGGCGCGCTCCAGCTCCTGACCCTCGTCGCGGGTCTGGCGATCGCGGGGCTCGCGAAGGGCGCGACCGCGATGGGCCTTCCCCTCATCGCCACGCCGATCCTGGCGTCGGTGTTCGGTCCAAAGCAGGCCGTGGTGATCATTACGATCCCGATCTTCGTCGCGAACACGATCCTCGTGCTGCAGGCCTGGAGAGTGCTCGGCTACCTGCGCACGCTCGTCCCGCTCATCCTGGCGAACGCCGCCGGCACGGTGCTGGGCGCGTTGCTCCTCGCGGGGCTCGATCAAAAGACATTCGCGGTCCTCATCACCGCGATGGTCGTGCTGTTCCTCGCGCGCGGCGATCGGATCGTCGGCGAGCCCGGCGCACGGCGCGCCAAGCTCCTCACCCCCGTGGTCGGGTTCGTCGGCGGCATCATGCAGGGAACGACCTCGATCTCGAGCCCCGTGATCGGATCGTTCTTCCACGCGATGAAGCTGCCGCCGCGCGAGTACGTGATCACCCTTGCGG
Organism: Chloroflexota bacterium; assembly: GCA_005883775.1. Classification (GTDB taxonomy): domain Bacteria; phylum Chloroflexota; class Limnocylindria; order P2-11E; family P2-11E; genus 3-1-20CM-2-70-9. The sequence goes on from VBEU01000013.1 coordinate 5,898, forward strand.
CAGTCTTCCAGCTCTCGTCCGCCGTGCAGCTGGTCTCGTACGCCGCACTTGGGCTTTTCACATCTGATCTGTTCACCCTCGGAGTGATCGCGTGCATCCCGATGCTTGTCGCGCTCATGGCCGGCATCGCGGTCCGCGGGCGTCTCGACCAGGTCCGCTTCAGGCAGGTGATCGTCGTTCTGCTGGTCGCGAGCGTCGCGAACCTCCTCTGGCGGACATTCGTCGCCTAGCACACGTTGCCGCAGTGACCGCCACCTAGCATTCGTGTGAGTGGAAGTCCTACCAAACGTCCATGCGGTGCGGCTCATCGGCGCTCAGGCCTATCTGCTCGTGGAAGGCGACGAGATCACGCTCGTCGACGCCGGACACGCCGGCTCCGCACGGCTCCTGCGTCCGTACCTCGCCCGCATCGGCCGCTCGCTCGAGCACATCACGCGCATCGTGTGCACGCACGGCCACCCCGATCACATCGGTGGTGTCCACGAGATCGCGGCCCTCTCCGGCGCCGAGGTCCTCTTGCACCCGGCGGACGCCGAGCGCCTGCGTATCCGGTTCCGCGAAGTGATCGCTAATTTCTCGCCCGGTCCGATCGTCGCGCTCCTGACACGGGCGCCGTCGCATGCGGAGCCGATCGAGGAAGGCGACGAGCTGCCGGTGCTCGGCGGGGTCCGCATACTTCACACGCCCGGGCATACCCCCGGGAGCGTCTGCCTGTACTCGCCGCGCGACCGATTCGTCATCGTCGGCGATCTCCTGCAGCGAGTGAAGGGAAAGGTCACGCTTCCCAACGCGTTTTTCACCGACGACATGGCACTCGCTCGCCGATCGATCGGCCGGCTCGCGGGACTTGACGTGGAGACCATCCTGTTCTCGCACTACGCGCCGTACCGCGACGGAGCTCGCGAGGCACTCCGCGCGCTCGCGACCTAGGGGGAAGGGTGGAGACACTCAACGACATCCTGGAAGAGTCCGCCAGGAAGTTCAGCACGAAGGACGCGTTCACGATCCGGCCGGGGTTCCGCACGCGCGCTTGGTCCTACCGCGATCTGAACGACATCGTCCCGCGCGTCGCGCGTTACCTGAAGGAGAGCGGGCTCCGGCAGGGCGACCGCGTCGTGATCTGGGGCGTGAACCGACCCGAATACGGGATCGCGTTCCTGGCCGCGCTACGGCTCGGCGCCGTCCTCGTCCCGCTCGACGTCAACTCGATGCCCGACTTCGCGCAGAAGATCGCCGAGCGGACTCGCGCGAGCGCGGCGATCGTCTCCGCGCAGACCGCGGAGCGCGCAAAGGCCCTTGGCCTGCCGCTTCATCTGATGGAGGCGCTGCCCGATCTCTCTCGTCAATGCGCGCCGCTCGACAAGGCGCCGATAACGGAGGCCGACCTCGCCGAAGTGGTCTTCACCTCGGGGACCACCGGCGATCCAAAGGGAGCGATGCTCACCCATCGCAACGTCCTGTCGAATGCGATGTCCGCCGCGCAGGTCTTCCCGATCGGTCCGAAGATGCGTCTTCTCTCGTTCCTGCCGCTGTCGCACATGTTCGAGCAGCTCGGCGGGTTCTTCTGCGTCCTGCTCACGGGCGCGTCGGTCATCTACCCGACGAGCCGGCAGCCCGCGGTAATCCGAAGGACGTTCAAAGAGCGCAAGGTCTCGATGGTGCTCATCACACCCGCGGTCGTGAAGTCGCTGATGCTGGCCATCGAGCGAAACGCCGAGGCGCAGGGCAGGACGAAGCTCTTCGGGACGCTGCGCGGCGTCGCACGCCACCTGCCGATGCCGATCAGACGCGCGCTGTTCTTCAGCGTCCATCGCCAGTTCGGCGGTCGTTTCCGCTACATCGTGTCCGGCGGCGCCGCTCTCGATCCCGCGCTCGGCCAGTCGTGGCGCGAGCTCGGCATCGAAGTCATCCAGGGATACGGCACCACCGAGTGCTCGCCGGGTATTAGCTTCAACCGCCTCGGGCTCAACCGTCTCGGCTCGGTCGGCACGCCGCTGCCGGGTGTCGAGGTCAAGATTGCCGAAGACGGAGAGGTCCTCGCTCGGGGCGCCAACGTGTTCAAGGGCTATTGGGAGAACGAGGAGGCTACGAGGGCCGTCCTCGACAAGGACGGGTGGTACCACACCGGCGACCTCGGCGCGCTCGACGCGGAGGGCTTTCTCTGGCTGCACGGCCGCAAGAAGGACATGATCGTCCTCGCGGACGGCACCAAGGTCTACCCCGAAGACATCGAGAACACCCTCGCCGCCGATCCGCGCATCGAGGCCATCGCGACGCCGCTCCGACCCGAGGTCGCGACGATCGTCGGTCTGCAGCGGCCCGGCGAAGACATGCAGGTCCACGGCGTCTTCCTCGTCAAGGATCCGGCACAGGTCGCGGCGATCGTGCGGGACGCGAACACGAAGCTCTCGGGCAGCCAGCAGATCCGCGGTTGGACCATCTGGCCCGAGGACGAGTTCCCGACGACACCGACGCAGAAGGTGAAGAAGCGCCTCGTGATCGAGGAGCTCCTCAACATGGGGCGCGTCGATCAGGCGAAGGCGGCCACCTCGGAGCGCACAGTGACGCGCGAGCTTACCGAGGTCGAAACACTCATCGCGCAGGCGGCGAACGTTCCGCCGGCTGCTGTCCATCCCGGCGCAACGCTCTCGGCGGACCTCGGTCTCGACTCGCTCGGGCGCGTCGACCTCCTCGGCGCGATCGAGGAGGAGCTCGGCGCGTACATCGACGACGCGGCGGTCGAGCCGAACGCGACCGTGGCGGATCTCGAGCGCATGGTCGCCGACGCTCGCGACGTCAAGCGCGACACCGGCATCTACGGGTGGCCGCTCAGCCCGCTCGTGCGCTCGTTCGGTCTGTTGCTGCAACAGACGCTCGTGTACCCACTGGTGCACGTCTTCTACAAAGTGAAAATCACCGGACAGGAGAAGCTGCACGGCTTGCGCGGTCCGGTGATGTTCGCGCCGAACCACTGCCTGCACTGGGACAACGGGATCATCCTCATGGCCATTCCGCTCTCCTGGCGCTGGAAGCTCGCGGTCGCCGCCGCCGCGGACGACGTCTTCGGCAACAAGCTGAACGGATTTGCGTCGTCGATCCTGGCGAACGCGTTCCCTCTGGCGCGCGAGGGCGCCATCCGCCGCAGCCTCGAGCTCCTGGGTGCGCGGCTCGATCGGCACTTTTCTGTGCTCATCTACCCCGAGGGAAAGCTAACGATCGGCGGGCCGATGCAGCCCTTCAAGTCCGGGACCGGACTCATCGCAGTCGAAGGTGCCACGCCAGTCGTCCCGATGAAGCTGAAGATCGGCAAAGTCTCCGTGCTCGATCACCTTGATCGGAAATGGGAAGCAGCTCGCTCGAACGGCTGGCGCGGCGACGTCGAGGTGGTGTTCGGCGACCCGATCTATTTCCCGGCCGGTACGTCCGCGGGCGACGCGACTGCCAAATTGCAGGCGGCGGTGGCGGCGCTCTGAGGACGTCTCGCGAGACCTCGGTCATCGTCCGCCGCGGCGACGATTTCCTCATGCTCCACCGCGCGGTCGAGGACTACTGGCACGTCGTCGCGGGCGTCGTCGAGGACGGCGAGACATTCGCCGAAGCCGCGGCCCGCGAGCTGCGCGAGGAGACGGGGCTCGATGCGCCCGTCGCGGAGGTTCGGATGCGGCAGAGCTACCGCGTGCCCGACGAGATCCGCAACGAATATCTCGGCGGAGTCGACGAGGTCGCGATCGAGAACTTCACGATCGCGGTGCCAGGGGGTTGGGAGCCCGTCCTCAACGAGGAGCACGACCACTACCGCTGGCTGAGCCTGGCGGACGCGATCGCGATCGCTCACTGGCCCGAGACAAAGGAGGTCCTCGCTGCGGTCGCCGCGTCGTTCTCTTGACAAGCATTCGCGCGACCAGCACCGGCTCTTCCATCCGCGTAGTCATCCACACGTAGCGGCGGCCCTCGCGGTTCGTCGCCGATGCGTGTACGCCTTTCGGGCTGAGCACGACGATGTTGAACGCGGCATCCTCGAGCTCGTTCGCGTCGGCGATCGCCGCGCGCGCGACCATGTCCGGTGGCATTCCCGACGCGAGCCGGTCGACCGCCGTCTTCGCCGTGACGTTACGGATCGCGAGCTCGCCATAGCCCGTGCATGCCGCGGCGCCGTAACGCGAGTCGCAGTAGTTGCCCGCGCCGACGACCGGCGAGTCGCCGACGCGGCCCGGGTACTTGTAGGCCCAGCCGCTGGTCGTTACGGCGGAGGCGAGGTCGCCATGACCGTCGATAGCCAGGAAGTTCACGGTGCCGCGCTCCTCGCGCACGGTCTTGCGCACGATCGGCAGGAGCTTTGACCGGCGACGGACGCTCGCCGGTGTTTCGCCGACCGAGCGAAGGCGCTCCACCCACAGCTTGCGGGTCGACGGCGTCAGGTTCTCTGTGGTTTCCGCGCCGATCTCACGCGCGAACCGCGCGGCGCCGTCTCCGACGATGAAAACGTGCGGCGTGCGCTCCATCACCGCCCGAGCGACGGAGATCGGATGGAGATAACCCTTGAGTGCGGCCACCGCCCCGCTGCGATGGGTTGTTCCGTCGACGATCGAGGCGTCGAGCTCGACCTCGCCGAGCACGTTCGGCTTCCCGCCGCGGCCGACGCTCGTATCGGTGATATCGGCCTCGATGACCTTCGCGCACGCTTCGACCGCGTCGAGAGCCGAGCCACCGCGCGCGAGAACGCGCATGCCGGCCGGAAGCGCGGACGCGCCGTTGCCGCTCGCCACGATGACTCCCGTCACGCGCGGCACTAGCGGCCGGTCATCCCGCGGACGATGCGAAAGCCCACGTGCGCGAGATCATCACTCGCGAACACCCGTGCCGCCGGCTCGGCGCCGGTCCGGAGCACCCGGCCGCCCTCTTGCCAGCTGTTGGTCCACTCCCGCAGGACGCCGAGCTCCTCGAGCGTGCCCTGCGCCCGCGCAGCCTTCTCCCATTCCCGCTCGTCGGGAAGCCGGTAGATGCGACCGGTTCCGATCGTGAGCCAGCGGCAGTACGCGACCGCGTCGGCCCAGGACACGCCCTCGAGGGCACGATCCGCCCCGCGCCGTTTCTCGTCCCAGCCGATCGGCGGTTCGTGGCGTGTCGCGTCCACGAACATCGCGTACTCACCCACGGACACCGGCTTTCGCGCGATGGCAAAAACATTTACGTGCTCGGTTCGCGGAGGATCACCCAGCAGCGCATCCCCCGCCGGCACGACGACGACGTCCGGCTCGACCATCGCGGCTAACCCTACTAACTCGCGCGGGGGAGTACGCGCTCGGGGGAGTACGCGCGCGGGAGATGCACTTCACCCCTGGGGCCGATGGCGAGGGAGCGCCGCCGTGCGAACTTATCGCCATGAACAACATTGGTTACGCGGCGGTCTGGAGCGCGAAGCTGATCTCAGTGCCACAGATGCAGGTTGCGGCGATCGAGCCGGTCAACATCGTGATGCGCGTCGTCTACAACACCCTGGACGGGATCATCAACGACTACTTCGTGATCACCGCGAGCGTCGCGAAGCGCTAGCGACCTCGAGCCTCCGGCTCACGCCGGGACAGCAGTCTTCCGCTTCGCCTTGTCTTCCTGCGCGAGCTGCCGGCGAAGCGTCTTGCCGATGAGCGTCTTCGGCAGCGAGTCGCGGAACTCGATCTCTTTCGGCCGTTTGAATGGCGCAAGGTGCTTCTCGCAATGGGCGCGAATGTCTTCCGCTGTCGCGGTCGCGCCGGGCTTGAGTACCACGAACGCCTTCACCTCCTCACCCTTGATCGGATGCGGCACGCCGATCGCGGCCGCGTCCATCACCGCATGGTGCGTGAAGAGGGCCTCCTCGACTTCGCGCGGATACACGTTGAAGCCCGAGACGATGATCATTTCCTTTTTGCGGTCGACGATGGAGACGTATCCCTCAGGGTCGACCGTCGCGATGTCGCCGGTGTAGAGCCAGCCGTTGCGGATGGTCTGAGCGGTCTCGTCGGGTCGCTTGTAGTAGCCGTCCATGAGCTGCGGCCCTCGGAGGATGAGCTCGCCCGGCTCGCCGGGTGGCATCTCCTGTTCGCTGGTCTCGAGGTCGACGATCTTCGACTCGACGTCAGGGTAGGGGACCCCGATCGACCCGACCTTCTGCTTGCCTTGACCGAACAGTGGGTTGCAGTGGGTGACCGGCGCGGCCTCGGTGAGGCCGTAGCCTTCGACGAGGCTCGCGCCGGTGAGCTCGACGAATCTCCGGTGCGTTTCGACAAGGAGCGGCGCGGAGCCCGACACGCAGGCTTCGATCGACTGAAGGTCGTACTTCTGCGCGAGTGGTGAGTTGTTGATCGCGTTGTAGATGCGCGGTGCTCCGCAGAAGAGCTTCGGGCGGTATCGCTGCACATCTTTGAGCACATGGTCGAGATCGAATTGCGGCTCGAGGATCATCGCGGCAGCGCCCTGTACCGCGAGGCTCATGACGACGGTAAGGCCGTAGACGTGGAAGAACGGCATCACTGCCATCGCCACGTCGGCGCCATCACGGAGGTTGGTGAACCACGCCCGGCACTGAAGCGTATTCGCGACGAGCGCACGGTGCGAGAGCATCGCGCCCTTGGAGATGCCGGTCGTGCCGCCGGTGTATTGAAGTACCGCGAGGTCATCCGGCCCGGTGCCGGCGTCGAATGGATCGGCCGGTGCCGAGAGCGCCTGGCGCATGGAGATCGCACCGGCGTCCCCGGCGAACGGTTGTCTGTGACCGTCCTTTTTCTCTTTCGCGAGCGTGAAGAGCAGCCGGAGGACCCGCGGCATCTCCTCTTTGATGTTCGTGACGATCACGTGCTCGACCGCGGTGTTCGCCCGCGCGGCCTTCACGACCGGATAGAAGCGCGAAAGTGCGACGACGACCGTCGCACCGGAATCGGCGAGCTGGTGCTGAAGCTCCGGCGGGGTGTAGAGCGGGTTGCACGGCACGACGATCGCGCCCGCGCGGAGCGCTCCGTAGAACGCGATCACGAACTGCGGCGAGTTCGGAAGGACGAGCGCCACGCGGTCGCCGGTCTTTACGCCAAGACGCCTCAGCCCATTGGCGAAGCGCCAGGCAGCCTCCGAGATGCTGCGGTACGAGCGCTTGCGGTTGAAGAAGATCGTCGCGGTCGAGTTCGGATGGTTCTCGGCTGCATCGTCGAGCATCGCTTGCAGCGGCACGCTCGGGTAGACGAGCGACGCTGGGACGTCGGGGTCGTAGTGCCGGGTCCACGGTTTTCCGCTGACCGGCGCGGCCTCTTTCGTCTCGACCTTGATCTTCGTACCCACTTAGGCCTTCAACAGCTCCTCGGCGATGATCATCCGCTGCACTTCGCTCGTGCCCTCGTAGATCCGCAAAATTCGCGCGTCACGATAGGCGCGCTCCACCGGGGAATCCTTCATGTAGCCCATGCCGCCGTGGATCTGCAGGACGCGATCGACGACGCGGTTGGCCATCTCTGAGGCGTAGACCTTGACCATCGCGGCTTCGAGCGAGGCACGCTTTTTCTGGTCGAGCTTCCATGCCGCGTCGTAGACCATGAGCCGTGCGGCGTGGATCTCCACGGCGGAGTCCGCGAGCATCCACTGGATCGCCTGGTTCGCCGCGATCGGCTTGCCGAACTGCTGGCGGCGCTTGCTGTGCTCGATCGCGAGCTCGAGAAGATGCTGGCTCGACCCCACGGCTCCCGCCGCGAGGGAGACGCGTCCGATGTCGAGGGCTCCGAGCGCCGTCCGGAATCCGGCGCCGACCTGGCCACCGAGGACGTTCGCCTCGGGGACCTCGCAATCCTCGAAGATGAGCTCGCTGGTGTACGAGCCGCGCAGACCCATCTTCTCGTCGATCCTCCCGACGCGGAAACCCTTGAAGCCCTTCTCGACGATGAATCCGGTGATGCCACCCCGCGCGCCTTTTTCACGATCATTCGCGGCGTAGACGACGATGACGTCGGCGATGGGGCCGTTCGTCACCCAGATCTTGCTCCCGTTCAGGATCCAGCAGCCATTGCGTAGCGTCGCGCTCGTCTGGATCGACGCCGCGTCGGATCCGCTCGACGGTTCGGTGAGCGAGAACGCGGCGATCTTCTTTCCGGCGGCGAGATCCGGAAGATAGCGGCGCTTCTGATCTTCGGTGCCACCGAGGAAGATGGACATCGAGCCGATCGACGTATGCGCGCCGATGATGTTCGAGAACGCCGCGGAGGTGCGCCCGAACTGCTCCAGCGCGAGGCAGTAGCCGAGGTCGCCGGCACCGACGCCGCCGTACTCCTCCGGGAACGGAAGGCCGAAGAAGCCGAGCTGCCCCATCTCTTTGAGGACGTCGATCGGGATCTTGTCGGTCGCTTCGACCTCTTTCCACATGGATCGCCGCTATTCCAAAGGTTAGACGCTCGAAGCGCACGCGCGTGAAACCCGCATTCCGGAGGAGCACCGCGAGCGTCTCGGGGTCATGGAACGCCTCGATCGATCGCGGCAGGTAGCGATAGGCCTCGGGATCAGAGCCAAGCACGGAGGCGAGACGCGGCGAGATAAAGGAATAGGAGCGATAGAGGCGGCGGATGGTCGGATTGCGTGGGGTATGCAGATCGAGGATCACCGCCCGGCCGCCGGGCCGAAGCACGCGGCGCATCTCGCGCAGGCCTTGCGGAATGTCGCCGACGTTCCGGATCACGAAGCCGGCCACGGCGACGTCGAAGGTGCTGCCGGCGAAGGGAAGTGACTCGACGCTCGCGATCAGGCGCTCATACCGCGCGCCGACTCCGGCTTTGGCGGCGCGCCGCTCAGCGACTCCGAGCATGCCCGCGGAGATGTCGACCCCAGTGACCGTCGCCGAGCGGGGCGAGCGCGCCAGCAAAGCTAGAGCGAAATCCCCGGTCCCTGTGCCGACATCGAGGGCGTGGGCATTCTCGCGGAGACGCGCGAGATCGAGCGCGCGCCCGCGCCACGAAAGGTCCGTGCCGACCGAGAGGAGGCGGTTGAGGAGGTCGTAGCGCGGGGCGATGCGGTCGAACATCGCCGCGATCCGCCGGTCGTGCTCGTTTGAGGGTGGCACCGCGCCACGCTAGCGTGACTTTGAAGTGGCGATCGCGACGCTCCCCATCGTGCTGTCGGTCGTCCTCACCGAGCTCGCCGTCGGCGGATCGTTCCTCATGTGGTGGGTTGATCGTGGAGGGCGCGCGCCAACGGGCTTTCCGGCCCTCTCGGCGCTTTCGGACAGGCGCTGATCGTCGTGACGATCCTCGTGATCATTCAGCTCATTACTGCGTTCCTCCCGGCGCGGGGGATCCGCATCGCCTCGGGGATCGTGACGACCGTCGCCGGTGTCTTGACCCTCGCAGTCGTCGCTCTGGCGACCAGGCCCGCAGAATCGACCGTCGATCCGTTGGCGTTCGCGGCGATGCCACTCGGCGCGATCGCGCTTGGTGGCGCGGACGGCGCGATGCTGCTCGGCCACTGGTACCTCGTCACGCCGAAGCTTTCGCCCGCTCCGCTCCGGCGCGCGTCGCTCACGGTGGTCGCGGCGGTCGCCCTGCAGATCGGGCTCGTCGCGGGCGTCGTTCTCCGTGGCGATCTCAACGGCGCCTGGGACACCGCGCTCTTCGTCGCGCTCGCGCTGCGCATCGGGGTCGGTCTTTTCATGACGCTTGTCATCGCGCTCGCTGCATGGTGGACGGCCGGCATGAACACGCAGTCTTCGACGGGCTTGCTCTACGTCGCGCTCGGGTGTGCGTTCGCCGGAGAGGTCTCGGCGCGGGTGTTCTTCTTTCTCACCGGAGTGCCGAACTAGCGAAAATCAGAGGCGTTGCTTCAAGTCAGGAGCAGTCCGCCAGCTCTACGCTGCAGCGGCTCGCGGACGGAGTTTCTGCGCACGTTCGCCGGTGAGATGGATCCGCCGACAAGCCCGGGGTACCGCCGCCGGCCTTAACCCCGTTAGCGATTCCGTTCCGCGCGAACGAACAGGAACGTTCCCGCGACCATGAAGACGACGAAAAGCGCCCCGATGATCAGGAGGTTCGTCGTCGCGCTCGAAAGCACGACCGGAGAGGTCGACCCGTAGTACGCGTCACGGATGAGGTCGACGGCGTACCGCATGGGCGCGAGATGCGAGAGGATGTCGAGCGGCAGCGGCAGGTTCTGGATCGGGTTGAAGATCCCGGCGAGGAAGAACTGCGGCAGCATCACGAAGGGGAAGATCTGGTTCGCGGCGCGCTGACTCGATAGGTTCGCGAGGACGATCACGCCGAACGCCCCGCCGAAGAGCGCGATGACCAGCATGGCGAGCGCCATTCGAGCGAGCTGATCCGGGCCGATGTGGATCTGCAGGATGAAGCCGAACGCGATGATCCCGAGCGCCTGCGGGAGAGCGACCAGGGATTCCCCAAGTATTTTTCCAAGGATGAACGAGTAGCGCGAGATCGGCGAGACGAAGATCTCCTGGCTGAAATCCTGCTCCCGATCAGCGAGCAGCGAGATGAGTCCGAGCGCCGACGATTGCCACACGGTCTGCGCCAGCACGCCCGTGAAGACGTAGTCGAGGAGGTTCAGGCCACCGGCGCGGTCGCCGAAGCCCGCCTGGAGGCTCGTGCCGAGAATGCCGATGAAGATCAGCGGAAATGCGAAGTCAGCGACCATGCGCTGGCGGTCGCGCAGCAGCTTGATGAAGTCGCGGTGTGCGAGAGCCAGAATGGCCGAGGCCTCACTCACCGGTGCGGCTCACGATCTCGAGGTATGCGTCCTCGAGGCTCGGCGTGTGGGTCTTCACGACGCTGAGCGGGGTCTCGATGCTGCGGAGCATCGAGTGGACGGAATGGCCGTCCAGCTGGACCTTGAAGGGGGCTCCGCCGCTCGTCGCATAGCCAAGCCGTGCGAGCTCGTCGCGCAGAGCGGACCGGTCGGTCGCGTCGACGAGCACATATTCCTCGACGAGGTCCCGCTTGATGTCGTCAGGTGTGCCGAACGAGACGACCTTGCCTTTGTCGATGATGCAGATCCGATCGGCCTCCTCGGCTTCCTCGAGGTAGTGCGTGGTCAGGAAGATCGTCGTCCCGCTCGTGCGCCGGACCTCGGTGAGGTGCTCCCAGAGCGTGCGGCGCGTGGGGACATCGAGGCCGGCGGTCGGCTCGTCGAGAAATAGGACTTTTGGGTCGTGCAGCAAGCTGCGCATGATCTCGAGCTTGCGCCGCATCCCGCCGGAGAACGTTTTCACCGGCTTGTGGATGTCTCGCGCGATGCCCAGGAGCCTCGCGAGCTCCTCGACCTTCGCGCGATAGCCGCGAGCCATGAGCGCGTAGGTCGGCGCGTACGGGAAGATGCCGTAGAGGACGGCGTGAAAGCGCACGTTCTCCTCGGCCGTGAGGTTCTGGTCGAGGCTCGGCCGTTGGAAGATGATCCCGACCTTCCGCCGCACGGCGCTCGCCTCGCGAATGATGTCGCTGCCGTCGATGGTCGCGCCCCCGCTCGTCGGGGAGAGGGTCGTCGTCAGGATCGAGATCGTCGTGGTCTTCCCCGCCCCGTTCGGACCGAGCAGGACAAAGAACTCGCCGGCCTTTACCTGGAAGGAAATGCCGTCGACCGCGTTGGTCTCAGCCTTCCGGTAGCGCTTCACCAGGTCTTCGACGCGGATCACGCCCTGAGCATATGAGCGAGCTCCGGGTCGGAACATCGGGCTGGCAGTACAAGCACTGGAAGGGCCGCTTCTATCCGAAAGACCTCCCGACCGCGAAGTGGCTCGACTACTACACGCGCTACTTCGACACCGTCGAGCTCAACAACCCTTTCTACCGCCAACCCGAAAAGAAGACGTTCGAGAAATGGCGGCGGTCCGTCCCCGGCGAGTTCGTCTACGCGGTGAAGCTCAATCGCTTCATCACGCACGTGAAGCGCCTGAACATCGAGCGCGACAGCGTCGAGCGGTCCTACGGGACGATGGCGGGCCTCGGACCGAAGCTGGCGGTCGTTCTGGTGCAGCTGCCTCCACGGATGAAGTTCGATCATGCGCGTGCGGAGCGGTTCTTTCGGGTGGTCGCTCGCCGGCGCCGGCGCCACGCGGTCGAGCCGCGCGACGCGTCGTGGTTCACGGACGAGGCGCTTGCTTTTCTACGCCACCGAAACATCGCGCTCGTCGCGGGCGAGACACCGCACTGGCCGACACATCTCGCTGTAACTGCGGATTTCGTCTATCTCCGTTTCCACGGTCCCGGCCGCCGCTACGCCTCGAACTACGAGGACGAGGCCCTTCGCGCGTGGGCGGACCGAATCAAGGACTGGCGCGCTCAGGGACGCGACGTCTACGCGTACTTCAACAACGACGAGATGGGCTACGCGCCGAAGAATGCACTCCGTCTTCGGGAGCTCGCCTCGGCCTGACTGTCGCGCACGAGACACCCAATGGGTTCGCTCCTTTCTGGTGCGCTCCGCCGCGCGATGCGAGCGTGATGAGCATCTCGAGCGGAGGTCATCCAATGTCGAGGTTGTTTCGCGTGATCGAGGCCGCCGCCCGCGACGCCCGCCGGGCGGAGGCGCTCAAGTACGACACCAGAGCGCGACGCGAGCTGCGAACCGATCCGGAGAGCGCGCTGCTGGCCTTCGAGCTCCGGGCGAGCGCGATCGGCGATGAGATCGGCGTGCGAGAAGAGCGGCTGGTACGACGTGACCGCGGCGTTCGCGCCGCCCACCGGACCGCGCTCGGTTAGCGGCTCGCGGCCCGCCTGCGGGGACGGTGCTCGCGCATCGGCTCCTCCTCGAGCTCCTCCCACTCGCGGGCGCTGTAGAGGTTCGCCGCGACCGCCGCGTCGACGAACGTGACCAGCAGGCCCGCGATAGCGAGCAGGAAGGGCGCAGGGCCGGCGGCGGGCGCGCCGACATCGAAGGCGCGCAGGAAGGTCGAGGCGCCGTAGAGCAGGAAGGCGATGACGGCGGCGATCAGGTCGAGCCTCGCGATCCCGCGGTCGTCCTCTGGAACGTCCAGATACTCGGCGACGGCGGCAAGCGCGGCGACGGCGAGCACCACCGTCGCGGCATGCGCGAGCCAGTCAGCGACGACGACGTACCCGTTCGTGTCGCTTCCACCCCACGCGAACCAGGCCATCACGTCGCTCAAGGTGAGCGCGATACCGATCCCGACGGCGATGTAGGCGAACGCGGCACGCGGCGCAAAGCCGAAACGGCGCCCTTGGAAGAACTCTTTCACCGGCTCGTCAATGCTAGCGGCGCGGAGGACCCTCCGGCTTGGCGGTCACTCAGCAGCCCGGCTCCCCATCGTGTCCGCAGCAGCCTTGGCGAAGCGCCGCACGTCGCGTGAGATTGCGCGCCGTGATCAGGAGGCGACGCGGAAGAGGAACCTCGCTCGCTCGGAAGTTCTCGAGGAAAGCGGCAATAGACCCGCGTCGTGAATCACGCACGTTCGTACTATCGCAAGGTGAGCGACGATCCGCAGGTGAAGGCTCGGCCACTGACGCTCGAGCAGCTCGCGCAGCTGCTCCCGGGGACCGGCGAGATCATGGCCTCGGTCGGCAACGCCTGGTGGAAGTGCGCGTACGCCGCCCGCGGTGGCAACTGGGAGCTCGCGGCGTATTTCGCCCGACGGGTGCGTGGGCTCCAGCGCAAGCTCGCGCAGCTCCGTCCCAAATATGCGGACGATCTCGCCGCGTTCGAGGCCGACCATCTCAGTCCACTGCTCACCGCTCTCTCTTCACACGACGGACCGACGTTCGAGAGGATGTACGAGGCCGCGACCGATAAGGCAAACGAGCTCCACGTGAAGTGGGCGAAACCGTACATTCGCTGGGTCCTTCCGGACGAGCCTCCGAACGATCTCGACCTGGAGCTCGATCGCTAACCGACGAGCGCGCGGGTGTCCTTCCAGCCGTATCCGACCTCGACGTGTTCCTCAGCCCCGGGAAATTCCTCGAGCTGCTTCTCGCGAACGGCCGTTCCGCCGAGGCGCTCATAGAAGCCGCGGCCGATTTGATTTTCGCGCAGGACCCAGATAAGCAAGGAGCTCAGGCCACGC
>VBEU01000014.1 GCA_005883775.1 Chloroflexota bacterium
CGAGAAGAACGGCAGGATGAGGAGCGCGATCGACGCAGTCGCGATGAGCGTGCCGATCGGTCTCGCCGCGCCGGCGAGGTTCGCTCGTGAGGCGTACGCGGTAGTCACGGATGCCTCCGCTTCCACCAGCGCGCCCCGAAGGGCAGCGCGGGTGCAAGGAGCAGCAAACCCACGACGCCCTCAGGCACGACGGTCGCCATGGTGAGTTTCGATGGCTGCGATCCGCCGTCGTATGAGAGCCATGTGGCGCAGTTCGCGGAATCGTTCGGGGCGAGCACCTCCAGTTCGAGCTGGTCTCCGGCGGCGAAGGTGACGGCGCTGGTTGTCAGCATCGACGATGCGAGCGTGGCGGCCGTCGGCCCGGTGATCTGGTCTGTGCCCGAACCGAGGAGCTTGCCGGGCCGCAGTGCGACCGTGATCGCGCCGCCGCCCCCGCCAACGCTCGAGGTTGCCGTGAGGGTTCCGGTCGCTCCCGAAGCCGTTTGGAGAACATCGTCCTGCTCGACCGAGACAAACGTCGTCCCGGTCCCATTCACGAGGTCGAGCCGCTCGGTCATTCCTGTCGGCGGGGTCCAACCTGGGTTGTTCGCGGCGACGCCGTACGCCGTGACGATCATCTCGTTCGCGACTGTCGTCGTGACGCTCGGCGCCGGGAAACTCGTGGGGCTTGCGTTACCACTGCCCCACGTCCCTTGGACGTCTACCGGATTGTCGTTGTCCACGTTGCGGTACGCGGTGATGCCGCCGACCCCATAGCGGTTCGTCGAGCCAGTCCAGCTGAACGCGTACGAGGACGGATCCCCGTTCTGGACAACGTGGTAGAGGACCGAGTAGTCCATCGTGGAGGCGTCGCCAACGTGGTCGATCCGCGTCCAACCCGACGGGATGCCGAGGTATTCGCTGCCTGTCTTTCCAACGGTCGCGAGGAGAAAGTCGCCGGCGACGACCCCGCCCGGGACATTGATCGAGAGCGAGAGCCCGTTGTTCAGAGTTGCGGTCGTCGTTCCGACGGGCTGAATGGTCGTGAGGAGCTTGAGCCGCGTGGTCAGGGTGCACGTGAGCGCCGCCCCGGCGGCCGAGCGGAGCGCGACATGCGCGGTCGCGCCGATGTCGTTGTTCCCGCAACTGCCCGTGACCGTGCCGGTCGGACCCGGCGGCAGGAAGCGGTAGGAGTGAAAGCCGTTGATCGTCACGTCCGACGTTCCCGAGCCGCCGCCTGTCGAGGTCAACTGCGCGTCGAGCTGATAGTCGAAGAGCCCGCTGCACAGCCAGTTCGAGGCGTCAGCGAAGACGAGAACGCCCATCTCGTTTCCGTACGTCGCGGTCACGCTCGGCGCGGTGTGCGTCGACGCACTCGCAACCGACTCGCTCTGGCCGGCGTGCGCGTCGATCGGGGTCGCCGTATCCACGCCGCGGAAGGCTTGGATGAAACCCGCGGACTTCTGGTTGCCGCTCGACCACGACCACGTGTAGCTCGCCGGCTCGGAACCGCCGGCGACAAGGCTGTACACGTTGAGCGTAAGAGCGGTCACGCTGTCAATGCGGTCGAGAAGGGTCCACGATGCCGATGGCTTCGTGATGGCGCCGACGTTCGTGCCGCCGCGGATCGCTATCGCGGCGATCAGAACGTCACCGCTCGCAACGCCGGCCGGCTTGTTGACAGCGATGCTCGACGCCGATCCGGCGCCGAAGCCCGACGCCGCGACGAGTGTCGGTGATGGGTTGTCGTTCTCGAGGTACAAGTCCGTCGTGGCGGTGCCGGCGTTCAAGGTCTGTCCAGCTGAAAATTGATCTGAGAGGAAGCGGCATGTCCAGTCGTAGCCGCCGAGGTTGCCGTACTTCACCGGACAGAACGCCTGCCCACCGGATGGGGTGTAGTTCTGGTTCATGTCGAACATCGGCGAGCCGTATGCGGTCGTGCGCGCGAACGTGAACACGTTGGAGTTGTCGGTCACCGCCGCGGCGGGAACGGCGTGGCTCAGGAATACGAGGTTCGTCGATAGGCCGACGAGGAAAGCGAGCGCCACGACAGCCGCGCGACGTCGCGAGACCGCGTAGATCAAGCCGAGCAGCGGCAACCACACACCGGCGACGAACAGAGGAATTGCGGCAATGGGCAGGAGGAGGCGGCTCGACTCGGCAATGTCGATCGACCGCGTCCCGAGCGCGATAAGAAGGAGGGCGACGGCGATCGCCACACCGAGAAACGCGACGCGCCGACTGGTTATTACGGCCGCCTCCGCTTCCACCAGCGAGCCCAAAAAGGCAGCGCCGGCGCGAGAAGGAGCAAGCCCAGGACGCCTTCGGGCACGATCGTCGCCACGTTGACATTCGAGCCTTCGGTCTCGCCGTCGTACGTCACGGCCGCGTTGCAGTTCGTCGTGTCGGTGACGGCTACGTCGAACTCGAAGCGATCTCCGAGGTTAAACGTCTCGTTGATGCTCACGGCGACCGTGTCGGTGTAGAGCGCGACGCCGGTGGATGGGCTGGAGATTGCCCGGGTCACGCTTCCGGCCGTCGTCGCGGCCTTGCCGCGGAGCGCAAGGATGTGGGTGACGCCCACCGCGCTCGTGCTGACCGCGAGTGCGGTCTTCGATACGGCGCCTGTCGCAAGCTGCAGCACGTCGTTCTGCTCGAGCGCGACGAACGTGGCACCCGTGTTCTTCGTGTCGCCGCGCTCATTCATGCCGCCCGGCGGGGTCCACGTGTCGTTCGCCGCGGTGACGAACGACGCGACGATCATCTCGTCGACGCCCGTCGGTGTGACGCTCGACGTGGTGTGCGTGCAGGGCGAGGGGCACGTCGGCGCCGCGGTCGCGAGGTAGGCTTGGACATCGACCGGCGTCGTCGTGTCGACGTTCCGGTACGCGCTGATGATGCCGGAGGCGTTCTGCGTCGGCGCGAAGCTCCAGGCGTACGGACCAGCCTCCGATGCACCCGCCGTCTTCCGGTACACGGCCATGCCGACGACCGTTGTGCTGTTCGTCGCGGTTCCGATCAACGTCCATCCGCTTGGGACGGTGATCGACGTCACATTCGACCCGCCGGCGTACGCGATCGAGGCGATCATCACGTCGTCCTGGGCGACGCCGGTGGGCGTCGCGATCGAAAGCGAGGTCCCGCTGCTGACCGACGCTGACGTGGAACCGTTCGGCGTGACGTATTGCGGCGCAAAGGTGTGATAGAGCGTCTCGGTGAACGTGCAGGTGTGCGGCGCGGGCTTCAGCGCGACGACGAACGTGCCACCGACGGCGGAGGAAGCGGAGGTCGCCTGGTATGAACCGGTGCCGCGGGCCGGAATGTTGACGACGGCGAGGTGGTTCAGCTCGAGCGAGATATTGTTCCCGGCGCCGCCGCCCGTCGACCAGCTGTCGATGTCCTCGGTGAAGCCGGTCGGCGGTGTCCACTGCACGGCGGCGCTGTTGTTCGTGGCGTCGGTGAAGGACGTGACGATCATCTCGTTCTCGTAGGTGGGCGTGATGTTCGGCGTGGTGTGGGACGTGCTTGCACCGCTTTCGAGCACGCCGCTATAGACGTCAACCGGGGTTGTCGTGTCGACGTTAGAGAAGGCCTGGATCGCGCCAACGGCCTTCTGCGACGTTGCGCCCCACGACCACGTGTAGCTCGCGGCCTCGGATGCCGTGGAGAGCTTCCAGTACAGCGCGAGCGACGTGACTATGCTGCTGTCGATGCGGACGCCGATGAGGTTCCAGTTCGCCGGCGGGGTGAAGGCGGGATTGGTGCTGCCGCCGCGGACGGCGACGGCCGCGATCATGATGTAGCCCGCTGCAGTGACGCACGCCGGCTTGTTCAGGGCGATCGAGGTCGCGCCAGCGCCCTGTGTCGCTGAGCCGGCGCACGAGAAGGTCGGCAGTACCGAGTTGTCAAGGTAGAGGTTCGAGAGGACCGTACCGTTCGCGGTCTGACCCTGCGACATCTGGTCCGATACCCACTTGCAGGTCCAGCTGCCGCTCGCGATGGTGGGACAGGTCGTCGGCGCGCTGCGGAGCGCGACGGTCGTGCCGGTGCTGATCTGGCTCCCCGTGCAGGTACCGCCGGACGTCATCGTCGTGGATTTCGACCCCGTCGCGCCCGCGCTCGCCACAGCGACGTCGGCGAGCTCCACCATGATGTTGCCGGGCGATGAGCTCGACACGGTGCCGCGGTCCGTCATACCGGTCGGCGCGGTCCACGCCACGCCGCTCTGCCCACATGGCGCAAATGCGGTCGTGATGAGGAAGGTATTCGCGACCGAGGTCGTGACGGTGGGCGAGATCGCCCCGCAGGGGATCGTGCACGCGGCGTTGGGCGAGATCCCGGATGCGGCGATGGGGTTGATCGTGTCCACCCCCGAGTAGCCCGAGATCATGATGATCGTGTCACCTGAGACGTTCGAGTTGAACTGGAAGTTCGCGGGCGGCGCCGTCCCCTCGACCCGGTAAAACATCTTCGTGTACATCGTCGAGTTCGTCACGGGCGATCCGATCTGCGTCCACCCGGTGGACGCCGTGACCGAGATCGTCGCGCAGCTCGCACCGCATATCCAGGTGACGATCGCGATGTCGACGTCGCCAGCGGCGGACCCGATCGGAGAGTTAACCGTGATGAAGGTCGTTGCGTTGGTGTTCGTGGCGCGTGCGTCCCGGAAGGCGATGCCGCCCGCTCCCTGGGGCGTGTAGTTCTGCTTCATGTCCAGGTTCGGCGTCGCGTAGCTGCTTGAGCGGGCAAGCGTGAACGTGCTCGAGTTATCCGTTGCCGAGATGGCCGGCACGGCGTTGGCGAGATAGACGATGTTGGTGCCGAGCCCGAGTGTGAAGGCCAGCACGACAGCGGTCATGCGGCGGCGCAGCCGCAGCCAGCCCAGCGCCAAGATAGCAAGCGGTACGGCCGTGCCGAGTATGGCCGGGAGAGCAATGTCGGTTTCGCTCGCGATGCCACTCGTCGCAGCCGCTCGGATTGAGAGCGCGCCGACGGTGAGAATCCCGGCTGCGGCGAGCACCACGACGGCCACGGCCGCGAACCGTCCCCCACCCGCTTTCGCTTTCTCCTGCCCGCGCTTGCGCCTTGGGAGCTCCCAGGGCATGAGCCGCGCGAGGTGGAAGCGCTCGAGGGTCTCGGTGACGTGCCCGGACTTCGGGGTGCGGACCCAGCCGCCTTCCTTTTTCTCGAAGAGCGCCTTGATCGAGGCGTACGCCTGGAACGGCACCAGTAGCCAGGAAAGGCCGATGAACGAGAGCAGGCCGAGCGCGTCGCGCTTGAGCGAGCCTTCGAGAAGCACGCCGGTGAGGTTCATGAGCGGCAGGGCAAGCGCGTTCGATACGACGAGCGACCACCCGAAGACCTCGCCCCACATCGGCAGCTTCTGCCCGAGGATGAGCACGCCAACGACCCAGGCGAGCGTGGCCACGGTGAAGAGCACCGACTGGAGGTAGTACGGCGCGTAGTAGGCGAACTCGAGCTTCTCCTGCCACGTGAGGTTCGGCGAGCGCAGGATCTGCCAGAAGTACTTCTTCACGTTGTAGGTGTGGCCCTCGGCCCAGCGCATGCGCTGCTTGATGAGCCGGTTGACCTTGGAAACGCACTCCGCGGGTGCCTGGATGTACGGCGTGTAGAGGACCTTGTACCCCGCGAGATAGAGCCGGATGGTGAGCTCCCAGTCCTCGGTGATCGACGTGGACCAGCCGAGCTTGCGCAGCACGTCGGCGCGGATCATGTAGACCGAGCCTGAGATCATCTTCATCGCGCCGAAGAGCTCCTGACCCGCGCGCTCGAGGACGTAGGAGCCGGCGAATTCGGCGCGCACGCCCTTGGTGATCCAGTTCTCGCTGGCGTTCAGCATGTGCCACTGGTAGCCCTGCACGACGGCGAGGCGATCGCCGTTGGTCGGCGCGCCGTGCCCGTTGCCATTCTTGGCGTGCCCGTTGCCATTGCCGTTCTTGGCCTTCGCGAGCCGGCCGAAATAGTCGAGGAAGTGCCAGATCGCGTCGGCCGGCGGCACGAAGTCGGCGTCGAAGATCATCACGTATTCGGTCCGCGGGTTCATGCGCCGCAGCGCTTCCTGTAGCGCGCCGCCCTTGAAGCCCTTGCGGCTCGAGCGGTGAATGACGCGGACCCGTGGGTGCTCCTTCCAGCGCTTCAAGAGCTCGACGGTCTCGTCGGTGGAGTCGTCGACGACGATGACTTCGTAGTTCTCGTAGTCGAAGGAGGTGCACGCCTCCAGCAGCCGGTCGACGACACGCTTCTCGTTGTAGAGCGCGAGCTGGACGGAAACGAAGGGCTGCTTGTCGGCGGGCAGACGGATCTCACCCATCCGCTGCCAAGGGTCGTTGACCTGGACCGATCCACCCTCGCTCAGGTTCTCGCCGCGTAGGGTGCGGTAGCCCTCTTTGTGTTGGCCGGAGGATTGCCCATTGCCGCTTGACTGGCCATCAGCCTTGAGGCCCTTGCCATTCACGTGGCCGTTGCCGTTCCCGTTTGCGTGTCGTCCCTGGAACTTCGCCGGATCGCCGAAGAGCGTGATGAGGATGACGCTGGCGATCGTCACGTAGTACTTGAGCGCGTAGAGGAAGAAGAAGAGCCCGCAGAACAATGCGAACAGCGAGAACGCAAAGCGCGGCGCCAGAGCGTCGCGGAACAGCACGCCGAACCCGCCGATGCCCCCGACGATGATCACCCCGAGGACGACGCTCGCGTACAGCTTGCTCAAAAGGTTTCCAGTCCAGATCACGTCGCGGCTCCCGCCGCCGTTCCAAACCCGCTCGAGCGTGTCTCTGATGTCGTCAGCCGTCGCGGTAACGCGAGTGAGGCGCAAACGCGAGTGACGCTGCGCTTCGGCGAACGCCGCCTCGTCGAGCGGATCGGCCATCGCGACGACACCGTGTCCGCGGTCGGCCGCGGTGATGACGACGCCCAGACCGCGAGCGACGTCGAAGGGCACCGATCGCGCCGCATCGCGCTCGACCGGGTCGATGAGTCGCGGCGAAGAGAGCCGCGCCTCGGTGGGATCGATCGGTGTGCTGATCTCGGGATAGGGTGCGAGCGACACGAACGGCGTGTCGGTGGCACGCGCGAGGACGTCGGCGAGCTCGGGCTGTCCGAGAAGGCCGAGACGCACGACCGTCGTCGCGAGCGATTCCCCGGCGGCGCGTTTCGCGAGCGCTTCCTGGACCTGCTCCTGGGTCATGACGCGACTGCCGAGGAGGAGCTCGACGACGCGGCGGCCTTCGGGCTTGAGCGCGCTCAGCTGCTGTCGAGCGGTGACGGCCGCCGTGCTCGCGCGCAGCGCACGGAGTAGCTCCTCCGACGGCGCATCCTTCGAGACGAACGCTGTCGCGCCGGCGGCAAGCGCAAGGTCGCGGATTCCGGGGTTACGAGCGAGGAACACGACCGCGGTACCGGGGAGCTCCGCGAGAAGAGTGCGCGCAACGTCGAGGCTCCCGATACCGGGCATCGAGTCGTCCAGAACGATGAGATCGGGCCGCAGGCTCCGCGCGAGGGCGAGTGCTGTCGACCCGTCGTCGGCTTCGCCAACGATCGTGATCTCGCGTTCGTTCGCGAGGAGCGTGCGGACACCCTCGCGGACGGCGAGATGGTCGTCGGCTACAAGGACACGGATCACGCCCCTCGCTCCCCTTTTCTGATATGTGCCAGCAGGCCCACCCAAAGCCTGCGAGGAAGCGTCAGGGAAGGCGTCCATCGGACGGGGGAGGTCGCGTACCAGCCGAACAGGCGGGGCGACGCGGAGTCGCGGTTGAGACGGTCCCGCTACCGCAAGTCCGCGTTGACAGCGGGCTGAATCTGGCTCGACCGCCTACGAGGCGGTTGGCTCGTCCTCCGCGCGCAGCTCGACGGTCGTCTGGGTCGTGCCCTCGAGCCGCAGATGAAGCTCCTGCAGCATCTGGATCACCGCCCCGAACTCGGCGGGACTGATCGCCTCGCCGACCGCGACCGCGAACGTCGCGACGCCGTTGCGGAAGTCGCGGAGATGCAGCGCGTTGACGGTCGAGAGGGCGCGGATCCGGGCTTGGGTCTCGATGAGCCGAGAGAATGAGTGGATCGGGGAGATCACGATCTGGATCTGATGAAGTCCCCGATCATCGGCGACTCGGAGCTCCGGGAAGGTCGGAGCCGGTTCGGGCTGGACGATCGCCGGAGGCTCCGGCGCGAATTCAAGCGGCGGCGGCGTGAACTCCACCGGCGGCGGAGGCGCAAGCTCGGTCGTCTGCGCTAGCGGGAACTCCTGCGCAGGGTACGGCGCTTCAGGGATCTCGAGCGAGTTCGTCTCAGCGATGAACTCCTCGGAGATGAATGCAGCCGGCTCAACCGGCGAATCGGGCGCGGTCTCCAAGTCCGTCGGGAGGGACGCCGCGTCCCAGAGCGCAGCGAGGCGTGGGTCGGGCGCGGGTGTCGGAGCCGAGGGCATCATCGTGAAGTCATTCGCCGGAACGACGTACTGATCGATCATCGGCTCGATCGGCTCGTGGCGAACGACGTCCTCCATGTAGTCGGCCACGAACGGCTCGACCTGTTCGGCCGGAGCCGCAGTGAGCTCGATTGCTTCGATCGGCGGCGACGCCTCGGGCCGACGGAATTCCTCGACGTACTCGTCGACGACCGGCTCGATCGGTTCGGCCGGCGCCGCGGTGAGCTCGATCGCTTGCCGACGCAACTCCTCGTAGTCGTCGACGATCGGGGCTGGAGGCTCAATGGGCTCGAAAAAGTGCGTATCGGCGGGCAGCGGGGAGGCCTCCGGGAGCGCGGCCTCGAACGGGATCGGTTCGATCAATGTGGGTGCTTCCGCGGCGAAGGACTCCTCGACACTGCCCGCGGCTGATTCCACAGGCGCCGGCTCGG
>VBEU01000216.1 GCA_005883775.1 Chloroflexota bacterium
GCAAGGCGAGCTAGCACTCCCAAATCAGGTCGAAAGGGGCCGCCGAAGGGCGGCCCTTTCGTCTATCTGGGCGCCTTCACGGCCCGAAGAACTTCCGTTTCAGGTCTTCGATCGCCCGCTGCAGGGAGTCGATGACCCCGGGAATCCCGGTGGGGACGATCTCGACGCTCCCATCGCGCGCGATGCGCAGCTCGTCCCCGGGCTGCACAGCCGCCTTCACCGCCGAGCGGTCCGCCGTGATCGTAAAGACGACGCGGCTTTGTTCCTCGACGATCGTCCCGACCCGGAGCTTTCCTTCGGGCATGGCCTTGATCACCGCCTTGATCTGCTCGTCGCCCCGAAGATCGGCCTGCGGCTGGGGCGCGATCCGGCTGATCGTGCGATAAGGACAACGAATATCCCGATCACGAATTGAAAAGCCCACACGGGGACGAGTCTCTTGACTGGTGACCTCATAGGTTGCCCTCCGGTCGGGTGGTATGCGACGGCGCGACCGAGGGCCCCCGCGCGACGGGGGGCCGGCTCCGGCGTCCGGGGCCGGGGGGACCCCGGCGCGTAGAGAG
The DNA here is from genome assembly GCA_005883775.1 of Chloroflexota bacterium. Classification (GTDB taxonomy): domain Bacteria; phylum Chloroflexota; class Limnocylindria; order P2-11E; family P2-11E; genus 3-1-20CM-2-70-9. The sequence continues at coordinate 564 of VBEU01000216.1, forward strand.
GGTTTCGGTCGCGCCGTCGCAGCCGCTGTCGACCACAGGAACAGTGTGTGCAGGGCTCCTTCTAAAAGAAAGACAAAGGAGTCTCCATGGCTGAGCTCGATACGGAAGACCGGGAAAAACTGGATAAGCGCAGGTTCGCCTACGTGGACAAGAACGGCGAAGGGCACTTGCCGATAAACGACGAGTCGCACGTCCGTAATGCGATGGCCAGGTGGAACCAGACGGAGTTCGAATCCGCCAGCGCCAAGGAATCGGCGCGGCGGAAGATCGTCGCGGCGGCCAAGCGCCACGGGATCGAGATCGCCGAGGACGACAAGATCCGAAGTGGGGGCTCCGGGCTTCGCGCGGCCACCACCAAGCGCGGCCCGAGGGGCGGACGTAAGGTCGTGCGGCCGAAACGTAAGACGTCGCCGCGCCAGCGGACGGCCGCGAAGCGAAACATCAAGCGAGCCCAGACGGCGAGACATCGCAGCTCGCGCTAGCGCCTCGATGCCGTCGTAGCCGGGATATCTGCGACCATTCAGCCAATGACAGGGCTGAGGGCCGTATGCGTTGGCGGCGGGCTCGGAGCGCCCACGATCATGGCCGGGCTCCGCCGCTACACCGAGGACATCACCGGGCTCATCGCGGTGACTGACTCCGGGCGATCGACCGGCAAGGTTCGCATCGCTCTCGACGTACCGGCGCCCGGCGACATCCGGAGCGCGCTGACGGTCCTCGCGGAGGGCGACCCCGCTCTGGTGCGGCTCTTCTCCCACCGGTTCGAGACCGACAAGAGCGAGGAGCTGAACGGGATGGCCTTCGGCAACCTTTTTCTCGCTGCGCTGACGCAGCAGGAGGGATCGTTCCTGCGCGCGGTCGAAGAGGCGTCTCGGCTTCTCCGCATCCGCGGTCGGGTGCTCCCCGTCACTCTGTACAACACCCACCTCTGCGCCAAGCTTGCCGACGGGACCGTGGTTGAGGAGGAAGTCAACGTGCGGGCGACCGGCAAGGCGCCGATCGAGCGGATCTATCTGAAGGACGATGATGTCCGCGCGACCGACGGCAGCGTCGAGGCGATCGCCTCCGCCGACCTCATCACACTCGGCCCCGGTAGCCTATTCACGACCGTCTGCGCTTGCTTGCTCGTGCCGGAGATCGCACGGGCGATCGCCGATGCCCAGGGGCTCGTCGTGTACGTCGCGAACACCACAACACAGCCGGGGCAAACCGATGGTTTCAATATCGCCGATCACGTGCGGGTCGTCTCCGATTACCTGGGTGGCTCCGGTCTCGACGTCGCGCTCCTGAACGACGATCCGCCGCCCGATCATCTCCGCGCGCACTACGCCGAGCGGGGCCTCGCCTATCTCGAGCCGACGGCGGAGGAGCTGGCCAAGGTCGAGGAGCAGGGCGTCCGTGCCGTGGCCGCGCCGGTCATCGACAAATGGAGCGGCCCGCGTGACCTCTGGTTGAAACAGGACACCATCCGCCACGACGCCGCGCGCGTGGCGACCGCGCTACTGCGTCTCGTCGACGAGCGCCGGCCGCGCCTTCGCGCTCTGCCGTAGTGGCTGTCGCATCGCGAGTGCGCCACTTCCTGTCGATCGCCGACCTGGAGCGGGACGAGCTCGGGCTGCTGCTCCAGGAGAGCGCGAGGCTCAAATCCGGTCACTCGACCGGAGGCCTCGCGGGCCGCACGGTCGCGCTGATCTTCGAAAAGCCGAGCCTCCGGACGCGCCTCTCGTTCGACGTGGGTATCGCGCAGCTCGGCGGTCACTGCGTCTATCTGTCACCGGCCGAGGTAGGCCTCGGACGCCGCGAAAGCGTCTCCGACGTTGCCCGCGTCGCAAGCCGCATGGCAGATGCGGTGGTCCTTCGCGTGAACGCCCGACATCTTCACGATCCGCGAGCGCAAAGGCCCGGATCTCCGGGGCGTCGCGATCGCGTACGTCGGGGACGGCAACAACGTCGCGCACTCGCTCATGCTCTGCGCCGCCAAGACCGGCGCCTCCCTCCGGGTCGCGACCCCTGCCGGCTACGAGCCGTTACCTCGATACCGGGAGCTTGCGGCGGCTGAGGCGAGATCGAGCGGGGCGGAAGTGTTGATCGGGAACGATCCGATCAGCGCGGTGAGTGACGCGGACGTCGTGTACACCGACGTGTGGACGAGCATGGGCCAGGAGCAGGAGTACGAGCGGCGCCGGCGCTCGTTCCAGGGCTTTCAGCTCAACGCGGCGCTCCTCGCACGCGCGAAGCGCGACGCGATCGTCTTACATGACCTTCCTGCCCATCGCGGCGAGGAGATCACCGACGAGGTGATCGACGGTCCACAGAGCGCGGTGTTCGATCAGGCGGAGAACCGCCTGCACACGGAGAAGGCCCTCCTGTGCTGGCTCCTCGGAGGAAAGTGATGCTCGATGGCGAATGAACGGACCATCCTCGCCGACTGCTGCGAGGACTGGATCATCGAGTGGGGCGGGTTCTACCGCGCGGGCCGGGAGTTCCGGTGTCCGGAGTGCGGGACCGATTGGAAGAAGACCGAGGCGGACGGTTACCGCCGTGGCGACGGGAGGGCATTCGTGCGCCGGGCGCGATCGGGGCCGAATGCAGAGTTTCCCTACCTTGCGGCTGCGGATGGACACGAGCCGAACGTCGAGCGGTGCTGCGCGAAGATTTTGCTTGCGCATGGCGAGAGAATGGCCGACGGCCCGTTCGTGTGTCCGGTCTGCGGTACGGAATGGGCGCGGACCACACAGCGACTCCACGGTCTTCGTGTTCCGGTGTTCGCGAAGGCCGGCCTGCGTGAAGCGCTTACGGTGCAACCAGGGCGTACACGTCCCTTCCTCGTGGCGCTCTCGGAGTATTCACCGCCGCGCGATTAGGTCGGACTCTCGTTCCTTTGGTATTCGCCGCGACAGCATGACGCGCGCAAATCTCGTGCGACCGAGGTCGTTGACACTCGGCTGACCGAACAGATCTTTCGAGATGTCGTTAGTTCCCCCGGCGACGACCGTTCAGCCACT
>VBEU01000015.1 GCA_005883775.1 Chloroflexota bacterium
TTGGCCCCTCTATGTCCGATCCGACGCATCGGTACTAGCGTCCCACATCGCGGCGACGCATCACGAAGAGGGCGATCGCCGTGCCGCCTGTCCCGATGGCGATGAGGGTCGCGATCCCGCCCCAATCGTCCTTTGACATCGGTGTTCCGTAGAGCGCGTAGAGCGAGATGTCGTTCACCCAGTCCGGCCACGCGAAGAGTGGCGTGAACTGCTGGGCGAAGTAACCCACCACCGCGAGCGCGCCGAGCACGACGACCGCGACCCGCGGGCGCCAGCCCACGAAGGCGTGGCCGATGCCGGCGAAGGCATAGACGACCGGTAGGACCGCGGCGGAGGCGAAGACGAACCGGCCACGGGGCAGGCTGATACCGCTCGAGGCTGCGGTCAGGTACACCGCGACCGAGCTGACCGCAACGACGACGGCGCAGGCGACGACGACCGCCGCGATCCGTTCGACCACCACGCGCCCGCGCGACACCGGCGCGCTCAGGATCATCTCGAGCCGGCCCTCGGCGTCATCGGCAGCCCAGCCATTCACCTGGACGACGACGAAGAGCGAGACGAGGAGCAGGAGCGTCGAGAACCAGATCACGCCGACGAAGTCGGCGTACGCGTTGATGCCGGCGCGCTCGAAATACGCCCGGAGGAGCGGAATATCCGAATTGCCGAGGGCGTCGACCGTGACCTTGGTGGTCGAGGTCAGGAATCCCGCCAGCACCGCCAAACCGAGAGCCCACGCGACGATCCACACACGCTGTTGGTCCACGATCGCCAGCGCCGGCGTCCGAAGAAGCGGGTCGCCGGCCGGGCGCCACTCCACCCGCGTGATCCCGGGCGCAACGCGAAAGAGCGGACCACCGATGTCCCTTCGAATGAACGCGACCACCGCGAGTCCGACAAGCACGAGCGAGCCGACAGCCAGCGCGGCCGTGGCTGCTCCGTCGAGTGATCCCCCGCGAAGGAGCGGGGTGCTCCGCTCGACGAGATAGAACGGCGATAGCCAGCGGATCGCTCCGACGCCGACGCCGGATCGGGCGGCGGCGTTCAGCATGAAAAGCGCGAGCACGACGACCCCGGCGATGCCGGCCGCGCTTCGCCTCGTCGTCACGAGCTGCGCGACGACCAGCGCGAATGCGAATACGAACAGCGTGAGGAGCCACATGGCGAGACCTTCGAGGGCAAGCGGCCCGAGCGGCAACGGCTCCTGGCCGATGGCCGCGCCGACGTCGGTCACCGCCAGCATGACGGCGATCGAAACCGCGGCCACGATGGCGAAGCCGGCGACGCGCGCCGCGATGAGCCTCAGCCGGGAAGCGCCGGTCGAAAGCCAAAGCTCGACGAGGCCGCGCTCCTCGTCGCCTCGGCCTGCGCCGGTCCCCGCGATGAGCGCCCAGAACGCGTAAATGATCCAGACCGTGCCGAACCACCGCCAGGTCAGGTATCCCGCCATCGTGTCGAGCTGGGCTGGAGCCGGAAGCAGGAATGTGAGTTGCCGCGCGAGGAGCTCCATCTGCTGCGCGAAGACGGCCCTCGCCGCGGGACTGTCGCCCGCGATCTGCGCGAACCCGACCGCGTTGATAAGCCCGCCGGCCGCAACGACCAGCGCGATCATGAAAAGGCCGGTACGGTGCGAGCGCAGAGCGAGCCGCAGTAGAGTCAACTACCTAGACCCGCCTGCGCTCACCGGTAAAACCCGAGGAAGATCTCCTCGAGCGACGGTTCGCGGCTCTCGAATTTCGTGACCCGTGAGCTTGCGAGCGCCGCGAGAAGAGGCTCGAAATCACCGCGGAACATCCCGCTCACCCGGTGGTCTTCGACCACAAGCTGGTCGAATCCTGGGATCGCGCGGATGCGGTCGATCGGTGGAGGCCCCGCGAATACGATCTCGACGCGGTGCGCCCGCATGCCGGCGAGCTGATCCAGCTGCCCGACGGTCGCGAGGTGGCCGTCCCGCACGATCGCTACGCGATCGCAGACATGCTCGACCTCGGAGAGGACATGCGACGAGATGAAGATCGTCGCGCCGTGGCCGCGGGCGTCACGAACCAACCCGTAGAACTCCTGCTGGTGCAACGGATCGAGCCCGCTCGTCGGCTCGTCGAGGATGAGCAGGGCGGGCTGCGGCGCAAACGCGAGAAGGAGCGCCAGCTTCTGCTTGTTGCCGTGCGAGTACTCGCGGTACTTGCGACCGAGATCGAGGTCGAGACGTTTCGCGACGGTCTCGACCTTGCTGTCGGTGAGGTCACCGCGAAGACCCGCGATATAAGCCACGATCTCGGAGCCTCGCCAGCCGCCGAATAGCGGCAGCTCCCCTGGGACGTACCCGATCTTGTGCTTGAGCGCGACCGCGTCGCGATCCGCATCGAGCCCGAGGATCGTCGCCGACCCCCTCGTCGCATGGATCAGGCCCATTAGGAGCTTGATGGTCGTCGTCTTCCCCGCCCCGTTCGGGCCGAGATAACCGAAGACCTCGCCTTCGGCGACCGTGAGGTCCAGATCGAAGATGCCGTGACTCGATCCGTAGTCCTTCGTCAGCCCCTTCGTCGCGATCGCTGTCGTCACATCCCTCTCCTCGCGCGCTCCGGAACGATCGATCTAAACGTAACTCTCCGTCCGCACCCAGCGCAGCCGTCCGCCGGCCCCGACGGCGACCGTCACCCAGGTGGCGCCGCCGAGCACGTGCTCGTCGAATAGCTTTATCCGCCGCGGCCGCAGACGATAGAAACGGTAGGCGTCGAGGTCGGCGTCGTACGCGTTGAAGCGTGCCGCGTAGAGCCGCTCGGCCGCTCGGGCGTCGCCGCCGCGGAGCTCGCGTGCTCTCCCAAAGAGCTGGATGCCGCGGTCGCTGCCGCCCCAGGTTTGCGTCGACCGATACACGGCGACAGCAGCAGAGGGATTGGCGCGGATGTTCCGCGAGTGGCGCGCCTCCGGCGCGGACAGCCACACGATCTCGAACAACGGCCCCCACGCGAAGTAGGCCGTGTTCACGTGCGCGCGCGTGCCCGGCGACACCGTCGCGATCGCGCAGAGCTTCGATTGGTCCAAGAGCCGGCGCGTCATCGCCACGAGACGGCTCGCGGATGGGTGCTTCGCGATCAGGCGGACCGGCATCGAAGACATCATGCTCACACTCGCATTAGGCTTCCATTTCCGTGCCCGACCGATTCGTCACTCGCGGGTTCGTCGGCCGCCGGGAGCCCGCCGGATCCGCCCAGACCGGGCGCATACCGCCGGGTCAGCACCTGGTGAAGGATTTCCCGGTCCTCTCGGCCGGCCCGACACCACGGACGCCCCTTGGGTCCTGGTCCTTCAAGATCGAGGGCCTCGTGAAGGAACCGGCCTCCTGGAGTTGGGCGGACTTCCAGAAGCTGCCGGCGCAGGACTTCGTCAGGGACATCTCCTGCGTGACAAAGTGGACGAAGCTCGACACTCGGTGGCGCGGCGTGAGCGTCGACGTCCTTCTCGAGCAGGTCGAGCTCGACCGGCGCGCCGGCTTCGTGACCGCCTTCTCCGACGGCGGATACACGACCAACGTCCCGCTCCCGGAGCTCATCAACGGCCAGGCTTTCGTGGCGTACGAGTACGACGGCAAACCGCTGGCACCGGAGCATGGCGGTCCGGCGCGTCTGGTCGTCCCCCACCTCTATTTCTGGAAGAGCGCGAAATGGGTTCGCGGCCTGCGCGTCATGGAGCGGGACGAGCCTGGATTCTGGGAGTCGCTCGGGTACAACAACCACGGTGACCCCTGGAAAGAACAGCGGTATACCGGCGACTAGCGATGAAACGTCCGCTCGAGTGGCAGATCGCGACGGTCAAGGCGCTTCGGACCGAGACACCAGAGGTGAAGACGCTCACGCTCTCTCTACCGGACTGGATGGCGCATCGCCCGGGGCAGCACTACGACGTCCGCCTCACGGCGGAGGATGGCTACTCGGCCCAGCGGAGCTACTCGGTCGCGTCGGAGCCCGAGCGCACCGGAGAGATCGACCTCGCGGTCGAACGGATCGCCGACGGTGAGGTGTCGCCGTTCCTTGATGACACCGTCGCGGTCGGCGATCGCTTCGAGGTTCGCGGTCCGATCGGCGGGTATTTCGTCTGGGACAGCTCGATCAGAGGGCCGCTGCTGCTCGTCGCGGGCGGATCGGGAGTCGTGCCGCTCATGGCGATGCTTCGGCACCGTGCGGCAGCCGGCGGGAAGGATCCCGCCCGGCTCCTTTACAGCGCGCGAACGTACGAGCAGATCATCTACGGTCAGGAGCTCGACGTGCTTGCGCGAAAGAACGGCCTTGCCGTCTCGTACACGCTGACGCGAAGCCAGCCCGCTGGGTGGAAGGGATACGCGCGCAGGATCGACGATGCCATGCTCGAAGAGGTGAGCGCACCTCTCGGTCGGAACGCCCTCGCCTTCATCTGCGGCCCGACGGCACTCGTAGAAGTCGCCGCGGACGGGCTCGAGCGCGTCGGCCTGCCCGCCGATCGCATCCGCACCGAGCGCTTCGGTCCGAGCGGCGCATGACCGAAGCGATGGACGACGATCTCGTCCTCGACGGCAACGCCGTCGCGGGGACACTCGCCGAGATCTATGGAGACGACATGACGACCGTCCTGGCCCAGTGCGCGAGCTGCGGCAAGGTCGACCACGTGGGAGGTCTTCTCGCGTTCATCCACGCACCGGGCATCGTGCTGCGGTGCACCGCCTGTGCGACGGTCATGATCCGCATCGTTCAAACGCCGAAAGGCACCTTTGTCGACGTGCGCGGCAAACGAATTCCGGCCCCGCCAAAGAGCTAGCCGGCTGCCTCTGCCCCACGGAGCTCGCGATAACCTGATTTCTTGATCTTCTGGGGACGCGGCGATCGTGTCGAGGCACCGCCGGAGCGGCGCCAGCTTCGGCGAGTGCCGCGCGTACTCGGTTCGTCGTTCCGTCTCGTTTGGGAGGCCGCGCCCGGCCGATTCCTCGCGAGCCTCGCGCCGCAGATCGTGACGGCCGTCACGACAGGCGCGCAGCTCGTCATCACGAGAGACCTGATCGCTGCGGTCCTGGCCACGGGTAGCGGAGGCGATCTCAGCCGCGTCGGGACCCTGCTCGCCGAGATGATCGGGCTCAGCTTGATATCGAGCGCGGCCGGTCTGATCCAGAACCAGCAGCAATCGATGCTGTCCGCGATCGTCGAGCGGCACACCAACTCCGTCCTGCTCGATCGGATCATCGCGATCGACCTGAAGCGCTTCGAGACGCCGGAATTTCAGGACCTGCTCCGCCGGGCGATGAACGCGATGGGCCGGATGATGGGTGTCACCGGGTCGGCGATCGGACTCGCGCGCAGCCTCTTCCTAATCATCGGAGTGGCCGCGGCACTCTACGTCCTGCAGCCGATCCTGCTCGTGCTCGCTGTCGTCGGGTTCGTTCCGATGTGGCTGGCGAGCGCGGCCACGAGCCGTCAGACCTACCACTTCTGGCGATCGATGACACCGAACGAGCGGATGCGGAACTACATCTTCGGACTCTTCACGAGTCGCGAATACGCGAAGGAGCTGCGGGCGTTCGCGTTGGCCCCATACATGCGCGCGCTCTATGAACGGCTCTCAAACGAGCGGCTCAAAGAGCTCGCCCGCAACCTGCGCAAGCGCGCCCGCTACCAGATCCTGAGCACGGGCGCATCCTCGCTGGTGACGGCATTGACGTACGGCGCGCTCGCGTACCTCGTCATCGAGCATCGCATCGGCGTGGCCGAGGCGGGCGCCGCGGTCGCCGCGAGCCAGCAGCTCTCCGGACAGCTCTCGAGCGTCGTCAACAACATGACGCAGCTCTACGAAGCCAGCCTCTTCCTCGAAGACTGGGAGGAGTTCAGCTCGCTTGCGCCCGCGCGTACCCCGGCGCTCACGGAGCCGGCCGCACCCTTCGATCGGATCGAGCTCGACCACGTGTCCTTCCGCTATCCGCCGTCCGCGGCCAAGGACGGCGGACCGCCGCTCCCGTCACGCCTTGCGCTGGACGACGTGTCCCTTGAGATCCGTGCTGGCGAGGTCATCGCGCTCGTTGGCGAGAACGGATCCGGCAAGACCACGCTCGCTAAGGTCCTATCCGGTCTTTATCGCCCCGACTCAGGCCGCATGTTGTGGGACGGCGCCGACGTCGCCGCGCACGACCAGAGCTGGATCTACGAGCGCGTGGCCGTGCTCTTCCAGGATTTCGCGCGCTTCATGCTCACGGTGCGGGAAAACATCGGCCTCGGCCGCGTGGAGCGCCTCGAGGATCTCGAAGCGATCATCCGATCGGCGGAGCGCGCCGGCGCGGATTCGTTCGTGAATGCCTGGCCGGACCGCTACGACACGATCCTCGGCCCTTACTTCATGGGCGGAAAGGACGTGTCGATCGGGCAATGGCAGCGCATCGCGCTCGCGCGCGCGTTCTTTCGCGACGCGCCGCTCGTCATCCTGGACGAGCCGACCGCGGCGCTCGATGCGCGCGCGGAGCACGATCTCTTCACACGCATGCGCGACCTCTTCAGCGGTCGGTCGGTGCTACTCATCTCGCACCGCTTCTCGAGCGTCCGTTCGGCGGATCGCATCTATGTCCTCCACGAGGGCCGCGTCGTCGAGAGCGGGACGCACGACGAGCTCATCCACCTCGGTGGCCGCTACGCGGAGCTCTTCACGATGCAGGCCTCGGCGTATCTCGCTCCCGCCAGGGAGCGCGTGGCTCGCTAGCGCGGAAGCGAGCATGCGGTCGCATCTAGAACCGGGAAGCGCCGGACGCTACAGTCGAAACAGATGAGGAAGGGCGCACCGCACGCACGCTTGTTCGCCCTCATCGCGGTCGTCCTGTTCCTCCTCGCCGCGTGCACCTCTCCCGCGGCAACTCCGGGTGCTTCGACGCAGCCGCAGACCGCCGCTGCCGTCCCCACCGTCGAGGCCACCCTCGCGCCGGATGCCCCATGCAGGGACTGCTGGCCGCTCAATGGCAAGCCCCTCAAGCTCGGTGCGGTCGATAAGCGAGCGCTCCTCGTCAAGATCGACAACGTTCCTCTTGCCCGTCCGCATTACGGGATCACCCAGGCCGACATGGTGTTCGAAATACTTGTCGAGGGCCTCGCCACCCGGCTTGCGGCGGTCTTCCACTCGCAGGATCCGCAGACGATCGGCAATATCCGCAGTGCGCGGCTCGCCGACCGATCGCTCACGCCGATGGTCCGCGGTGCGCTCGTGTACTCGGGCACCTCCGCCTATGAGATGCCGCTCATCCAGGGCGATGCCGCGAACGGCAACTACGTCGACCTCTCGGCGGATTACACGAGCGGCTACTACCGCGTGACCTTCCGGCCGGGCCCGTACAACATGTTCACGAGCGCCGCCGCCATGCGGCAGGCGATCGCGGCACACGGCGCCGACACACCGCAGCAGATCCCGTCGTGGGGATTCCTCGCGGCAACGGATCACGCGCCGACCATCGCTGGGATGGCCGGTGGAGTCGCCGCGACGGAGCTCACGATCCCGTATCGCGACGACATCTCGCTCGTGAAATACCAGTACGACCCGCAGACCCGGACATACGCCCGCTTCCAGAACAACGCCGGCAAGGCGGTGCGCGACGTCGACGCGGTCAATAACCAGCCCATCGCAGCATCCAACGTCGCGATCATCCACACCGAGATATGGGAAGTGCCGCAGATCGTCGACGCGGCCGGTTCGCACGCGCACGACATGCGCCTGACGGGGACCGGCGCAGCGACGATCTTCCGCGATGGCCTCCGCCAGGAGGCGACGTGGAGCCGCGCGACCGACACCGACGCCTTCATCTTCAAGAACTCAGCGGGCGAGCGAATCCTCTTCGACCAGGGCCAGACATGGGTGCACGTCGTCCCTAACGACTGGGAGATCCCGAGCCAGTAAGGTCGGCCTCCCCGTAGCATCGGGGAATGAAGCTCGGAGTCATCGTGTCGCCCGGGGCGGGATGGTCATACGCGCAGATCTGCGACCTGGCACGGGGTGCGGAGAAGTCCGGATTCGGCTCCTTCTGGGTGAGCGACCATTTCTTCGGCGGCCCTGGCGGAACGCCCGACCGAAACTGCCTCGAGGCGTGGACGCTCCTCGCCGCTCTCGCACGAGATACGACGAAGATCCGACTCGGCGTCCTCGTCGCCGCGGTGCAGTACCGCAACCCGGCGCTGCAGGCGAAGATGGCCGCGAGCGTCGATCACATTTCGGGTGGACGGCTCGAGTTCGGAGTCGGCGCCGGCTGGAAAGAAGACGAATACCGGGCGTACGGGTATGACTTCCCATCGCCCGGCGATCGCGTGGATCAGCTCCGGGAGGGCCTCGAGATCACGCGACGGCTCTGGCAAGACGACCGCGCGACGTATCACGGAAAGCATTACCGGATCGACGACGCGGTGTGTGCGCCGAAGCCGACCCAGCGGCCGCGTCCACCGATCTGGATCGGCGGATCGGGGCCACGCGTCATGCGCCTGGCCGCGCGCTACGCCGACGGGTTCGACCTCGGCAAGCACGGCGCCGGCGGCGCCGACCTGACTCCCGAGGAGATGGCCGCTTCATTCCGCGAGCTCGAGACGATCGAGCGAACGGTAAAGCGGGAGGGACGGCTCCGGCGGTCGCACTGGTGCGCGAGCACCCTCGAGGCTGACGGGAAGCCCCTCGTCGACAAGATCCGCGCGTATGCCGGCGTCGGGCTCGAGCAATACCTCTGCGCGTTTCCGAAGGAGCGCGCGGCGGAGATGGTCGAGCGTTCGCATGAGCAACTGATCCCAGCGTTCGCCTAACGCCCGCGCCGTCCATCTCTACACTGGTTTGGAGTGGCAGCCCCCCAGACGGTGACTCCTCCCGAGTACGCACCTGCCGGCGAACCGCCGTTCTCGTGGCGCGCCATCCTCGAGATCCTCCAGGCGCTCGCCCTCGCGGTCGTCATCTCCGTCGTCCTCAATCTCTTCGTCGTTCAGGTCACCGAAGTGCGGCAGAACTCCATGGTCCCGACGCTGCTCCAGAACGACCGCGTTCTCGTCAGCAAGCTCGACTACCGTTTTGGCGCGCCGCAGCGCGGCGACATCATCGTGTTCAACCCGCCGATCCAAGACGCCACGATCCCGTACGTGAAGCGCGTCATCGCCGTCGGCGGGGAGACCG
>VBEU01000016.1:0-4504 GCA_005883775.1 Chloroflexota bacterium
CAACCTGCTGGTGCGCATGAGCGCCGAGGACTGGGACGCCGTCGTGGATCTGAATCTCCGCGGCGCGTTTCTCGTGACCAAAGCCGCGATGCGTCCGATGATGAAACAGCGGTCGGGACGCATCGTGAACGTGTCGTCGGTCGCGGGCGTGGCCGGCAACGCCGGACAGGCGAACTACGCGTCGGCAAAGGCAGGTCTGATCGGATTCACCAGGACCGTGGCGCGCGAGATGGCTGTCCGCAACATCACCTGCAACGCCGTGGCGCCGGGCTTCGTGCCGACGGATCTGACGAACGCCCTTCTCAAGCAGATGGAGGAGACGATCCTGAAGCAGATTCCTCTCGGCCGTTTCGGGACCGTCGACGACGTCGCGAACGCGATCGCCTTTCTCGTCTCCGATGAGGCGAGCTACATCACCGGCCAGGTCCTCGTCGTCGATGGCGGGATGGTGACCGCCTAAGCATGCGACCCTCGCGCCTCCTCCTCGTCGCAGGTGTCGCCATCGCCGTGTTCGCGCTCGACCGCGTCACGAAGGCCTTGGTCAGTGAGAACATCCCGCTCGGCACGGCGCGCCCGATCATTGGCGACTACGTTCGGATCGTCCACGCGCAGAACACCGGAGCGGCGTTCGGGCTTCTCCCGGAGCGCACCACCCTTCTATCAGTGCTCTCGGTCGTCGCGGTGCTCGCGATCGTCTACTACTACAGGCAGATCGCGAGCAACTCGTCGCTCGTCTCGGCGACCCTCGGGATGCAGCTGGGCGGCGCGTTCGGAAATCTCCTCGACCGCATCACCCAGGGATACGTCGTCGATTTTGTCGACGTCGGGGTCGGCGACGTCCGCTTCTGGGCCTTCAACGTCGCGGACTCTTCGATCGTCGTCGGGATCATCCCCGTCACCGCGGCGCTGTGGTACGAGGAGCACCGCTCCGCAACGCCGAAGCCGGCATAGGCGCATTGGGGGAGCGGATCGCGCTGCGCGTCGATGAAGGCGGGCAGCGCGTGGACCGCTTTCTCGCGGCGCACACTCTTCTCTCACGCAGCGCCATCGCCCGGCTTGCCAAAGATGGCCACGTGCTCGTCGACGGCAACGCGGCCGAGCCGGCCTACAAGGTGCGCCTCGGCCAGGAGCTCGTCGTCGAGGTGCCGGAGGCGGAGCCCGCGCTCTCGCTTGCGGCCGAGAACATCCCCATCGACGTCCTCTACGAGGACGATGACGTCATCGTCGTGAACAAACCCCCCGGCCTCGTGGTGCATCCGGCCTACGGGCACGCCACCGGAACGCTCGTGAACGCGGTGGTGGGACGGATCACCGCCGACACCGGCCGCGCGGCGTCGCGCCCGGGGATCGTGCACCGGCTCGACAAGGACACAAGCGGCGTGCTCGTCGTGGCGAAGAACGACACCGCGCACCTCGCCCTCGCCAGGCAGATCCAGGCGCAGAAGTTCGGCAAGGAATACCTCGCCCTGGTCTGGGGCGACCCGGGAAGCACCCCCGCCGTTGTCGAGGCCCCTCTCCTTCGCGACCCGGGCGACCGGCGACGGATGGTCGTCCGCGCGGGTGGCCGCGAGGCCACGACCCGCTTCGAGCGGATCGCGGCGTGGGCATCCGGCTCGGAACGACGGGCACTTCTTCACGTCCGACCGGTCACCGGCCGCACGCATCAGATCCGGGCGCACCTCGCGTACGCGCGACTCCCTATCGTTGGCGACCCGGTGTATGGAAAGCGTGGCGACCAAAGCGGTCTGGAACGCCAATTCCTTCACGCATGGCGTCTCACGGTCCGCCTGCCGCATGGCGGCGAACGCACCTTCACCGCCCCGCTCGCGCCTGACCTCGTCGCTTACCTGGCCGGACTTGGGACGCCGGTCACGGCGACACCGCTGCTGGAGGAGCTTCGCTGAGCGTCGACGGTCGCGGTCTGCTCGTGATCATCTCCGCGCCGTCCGGCGGCGGGAAGGACACGGTGATCCACCGGCTCGTGAAAGAACTGGAAGACGCTGTGGTGTACGTCACCGCGACGAGCCGCAAGCCACGTCGCGGGGAACAGCACGGGGTCGACTACTACTTCTACGAGCCCGAGAAGTTCCGCGCGGAGATCGAGGCTGGGAACTTCCTCGAATGGTCGATGGTGCACGGCGACTTCAAGGGAGTCCGCAAGGACGCGCTCGCGGACACTCTCCGGGACCATCGGATCGTTATCGTCAAGCCTGAGCCGCAAGGAATGCGGAAAATCAAAGCAATGCTGCCCGAGGCGCTGACCGTGTTCATCATGCCGCCATCGCTGGCCTCGCTACGCAAGCGGCTTGTCGATCGAGGCACCGAGACCGACGACCAACGCGAGCTTCGCATGCGTAACGCCGAGATCGAGATGGCCGCCGCGCCCGAATACGACTACGTCGTCGTGAATGAGGATGGGAAGATCGACAAGACTGTGAAGGAGATCGCCGAGATCGTACGAAAGGAGATGAGAAGGCCGCGGCATTACGAGCTGTGACCGCGAAGACCGCGGAGGTCGCCGTATTCGCGGGCCTCCGCGGACCCGCACGCACCTTTAGTTACCTCGTCCCCGATGGGCTCGACCTCCTTCCCGGGCACCTCGTTCGCGTCGGTCTGGGACAGCGCGCCGTTCCCGGCGTCGTCGTCGCGCTGGACGGCGCGCCCGCGGGGCGCGAGCTCCGGCCGGTCGACGCACTCGTCCATCCACTGCCGCTCCTTCGGCCGCACCAGCTCGCGCTTGCCGGCTGGATCGCCGAGCGGTACCGCTGCGGCTTGGCGGATGCGGTGCGGGCCATGGTCCCGCCGGCGCTCGCGTCGCGTGCCCGCTCGCCTCGCCTCGACTCGGCGCGCGGCGAGCGGACCGAGGCGGTGTTCGCGCTCGAGACCGCCGGCCGGGACGCGCTCGCCGGATCGGTTCGCGTGGGCGCACGCCAGCTCGCCACACTCCGCGCGCTGGCCGCCGGCGCGGTGACCGCCCGCGACCTCGCGGACGCGGGGGGCTCGGCGGACGCCGCGCGCGCATTGGCACGCCGCGGCCTTGTCGTCGCGGGCAGGCGAGGAGTGAGACGCATTCCCATCGAGTTCGCTCTTCCCGACGAGGACCGCGCCCGCGATCTTGCCGCGACCGGGCCGCAGGCTGTCGCGATCGGTGCCATCACCGAGGCGCTCGGCTCGGGTCGCGGCTTCCTTCTTCACGGCGTCACGGCGAGCGGCAAGACCGAGGTGTACCTGCGTGCGGCCACCGCCGCGCTCGCGCGAGGCGAGGGCGTGATTGTCCTTGTGCCCGAGATCATCCTCACGGCGCAGGTCGTCGCGCGGTTCATCGCGCGGTTCGGGGACCGCGTCGCGCTCCTTCACAGCGCGCTCTCGGCGGGCGAGCGTTTCGATGAGTGGCGGCGAATACTCGATGGAATCGCCGATGTCGTCATCGGTTCGCGCTCGGCCCTCTTCGCGCCGCTCGAACGTCTGGGCCTGATCGTCGTCGACGAGGAACAGGAGCCTTCGTACAAGCAGGAGAGCGATCCGCGGTATCACGCGGTCGACGCGGCGCTCGAGCTCGGTCGCATCACCGGTGCCGCTGTCGTGCTCGGAAGCGCGACGCCGCGGGTCGTGACGTACGAGGCCGCGCGCAGGGGAGAGCTGACGTCTCTCGCGTTGCCGGAGCGCGTTGGGGATCTGCCGCTGCCGCGCACGACCATCGTTGACCTGCGCCTCGAGCTCCGCACGGGCAATCGCGGCACGCTCTCGCAGGCGCTGCGCCAAGCGCTCCAGCGCACCGTCGCAGCGGGCGAACAGGCCATCCTCTATTTGAATCGCCGCGGGTTCGCCACGGTGGTGCTCTGCCGCGATTGCGGCTATGTCGCGAAATGCCCGGCCTGCGAGATCCCGTACGCGTATCACGCGGACGGATCCCTCGTCTGCCACCGGTGCGGGCGCCGCGAGCCGGAAGCGCCCGAGGTATGCCCGGCGTGCGGCAGCGCGCGTATCAAGCAGCTCGGCGTAGGGACGCAGCGCGTCGAAGAGGAGGTGCGCGCCGCCGTTCCGCGCGCAAACGTGATCCGGCTGGACCGCGACGCGATCCGCGCGAAGGGCGCCCACGCCGCGGCATACGAGCGGATGCGTTCCGGCGACGCGCAGGTCATCGTCGGCACGCAGATGCTCGCGAAGGGGTTCGACCTTCCGCGCGTAACGCTCGTCGGCGTCGTGAACGCGGACACCATCCTCAACCTTCCCGACTTCACCGCGGCCGAGCGCACGTTCGAATTGCTTACGCAGGTGCTCGGCCGTTCGGGGCGCGGCGAGGCCGGTGGGCGCGGGATCGTGCAGACCTATCTACCGGAGCACTACGCCATCCGCGCAGCCGCCGCGCACGACTATGTTGCGTTCGCCGAGGCCGAGCTCGAGGGGCGTCGCCGTTTCGGCTATCCGCCTTTCGGACGGCTGGCGCTCTTATCCACACAGGCGAAAAAGATCGAGACTGTGGAGAGGCGATCGCGCGAGCTCG
>VBEU01000016.1:4613-13619 GCA_005883775.1 Chloroflexota bacterium
CTTCTCGGATGAGCGAGGACACCAAGGAGCCGAAAGAGCCGCCGCCACCGCGGCTGCGCATCACCAAGGGCACGCCATGGCGCATCGACTCCGGACGCCGCGCGAAATGGTCGTCGCGCGAGTTCCTCTCGGCCAACGCCGTCGAGGTCAGGCAGATCGGCGACCCGGTGCTGCACGCATCGGCCAAGAAGCCCCGGCTCGGGCGTCCCGAGCTCGAAGCCCTTGTTGCCCGCATGTTCGCTTCGATGGTGGTCGCACACGGCATCGGGATCGCGGCGCCGCAGATTGGCGTGCCCCTCCGCGTCGCGATCATGGATGTCGACGAGGCGGGCATTGTCGCTCTGGAGCCGACGATCGAGTGGACGAGCGAAGAGAAGGAAGAGACAAGCGAAGGCTGTCTCTCGGTGCGCGGCCTCTACGGAATGTTGGAACGTCCGGTCGCGGCGCGCCTCGTCGCGAACGACCTGGCCGGAAAACGCTTCACGCTCGTCGGCGACGAGTTCGGCGCGCAGTGCATGCTCCACGAGACCGACCACCTGAATGGCACGCTGTACGTCGATCGGCTCCGATCGCGGGAGGATCTCCACACGGTCGAGCCCGAAGAGGAGGAACGGGTTTCCGCCTAGCACAGCGCGCTCTTTTCCTCGGGACTCCTGAGTTCGCGGTTCGCTCGCTCGAGGCACTCGACCGCCTGCGCGAGAGCGGGGTCGTTCAAATCGTCGGGGTCGTTACGCAACCCGATCGCCCCGCATCGCGTGGTGTGGTGCGCGAGCCCGCGGTGAAGGTGGCTGCGCGAGCGATGGGCCTCGCGATCCGGCAGCCCGCCCGGCTGGATGAGCGAGAGACCGCCGCGATCCTCGCGCTTCGGCCCGAGCTTCTCGTCTGGTCGGCGTACGGGAACAAGATCCCGAAGTCTCTCCTCGCCGCGGTCAGCGGCCGTGCGCTCAACGTGCACGCGTCGCTCCTCCCGCGGTGGCGCGGCGCGGCTCCGATCGCCCACGCGATCCTCGCCGGAGATCCCGAGACCGGCGTCACGCTGATGGAGGGGACCGCGGAGCTCGATGCCGGACCGATCCTCGCGGAGGCGCGAACAAAGATCGGCGACGAGACGAAGGGCGAGCTCGAGGCGCGACTCGCGAGGCTCGGCGGCGAGCTGCTCGAGCGCGAGATGCCGCGCTACCTCGCCGGAAAGCTGGTGCGGAAGCCGCAAGACACCAAAAAAGTGACACTCGCGCCGAAGCTCGAGCCACGCGAAGGCGAGCTCGACTTCGCTCGTCCGGCGGAGGAGCTCGTGCGCCGAGTGCGCGCCTACACGCCGGATCCAGGAGCGTTCATCGCGTTCCGCGGTCAGCGGATCGGCGTGCTGCGCTCGTCGAGCTTCGCGATGGCCACCACATCGAGAGCGTGCTCATGCCGCACCACGGCGCGCGCAACGCCGTTTGCGTTTCGACCCAGGCCGGTTGTCCGATGGCTTGCGCGTTCTGCGCGACCGGCGAGATGGGTCTCGTCCGCAATCTCACCGCGGCCGAGATCGTCGACCAGATCCGGCACTGGCAGCGCGAGCTCGCGTCGAACGGCGAGCGGGTCTCCCACGTCGTGTACATGGGAATGGGTGAGCCGTTCAACAACTACGACGCGACGCTCGCGTCCGTGCGTTCCCTGATCGACCCCGAAGAGTTTGGCATCAGCCCGCGCCGGCTGACCATCTCAACGTGCGGGGTCGTACCCGGGATCGATGCGCTTGGCAGTGAAGGGCTTCCAATCAACCTCGCGGTCTCGCTGCATGCGCCGGACGATCCGACGCGCGCGCGGATCATGCCGATCAATAGGAAATGGGGCGTCGAGGATGTCCTCGCCGCAGCCGCGCGCTATGTAAAGCGGACGAAGCGGCGCGTCACCTTCGAGTACGTGCTGCTCGCGGGCGTCAACGATTCGGTCGAGACGGCGCGCGCGCTCGCCGCAGCGATCGTCCGGCACGGACCCACCAAGGACGCGCATGTGAACCTCATCCCCTACAACCCCGGGGCCGGAGGCTTCCGGCGGCCGTCGGTCGAGCGGATGGAGGCCTTCACGAAAGTGCTGCAGGAACAGGGCATCGCCGCGACGCTCCGCATCAGTAAGGGCCAGGACATCGCCGCCGGATGCGGTCAGCTCAAGGTCGCGGAAGGCAAGGCGGCGACCGCGGTGTGAGGCGCTTTGCACTCAGGCTCTGGGGCAAGCTCCCGGCCGGCGTGAAGGTCCGCTTCTCCCAGCTTGACGGACTGCCCGATCTGATCGCGGAGCAGGCACGCTTTCTCGCGATGCACCGCGAGCTCCTCCTTGCGGCGGCGCGGGCTCATCGCGTGGCGCCCGATGGTGCCACATAGGAGTCGGGCGCGACGAAGTCCGACGCAGCCCGCAGGCTGGGTACCGGGGAAAAGACGACCCAGAGAATCGATAGCGCCATGCCGGCCCAACCGATAGCGATCGCGCCCCGCACTCCGATCTGCTCCGCGACGAACGCGGCGATCAGGGCGCCGAGGGGGTAACCAATCCCGTGCGAGACGACATCGAGCGTCGCGTTGACGCGACCGAGGACGCGATCAGGCACCACGCCCTGTATGAGCGAGAGCTCGGCGACCCCTTCGATCGTCTGCAGGCCGTCGCCGATGAGCTGCGGTAAGAACACCATGATCGTCGCGAGCGCCACCGGTCCCTGTGCCAGCGGGGTGAGGACACCGAGCGCCGATGCCGCGATCGCTGTCGCGACTAGTGCTCGGCCGATGCCGAGCCGATTGATGACCCGCGACGCGAAGACCGAGCCAACGAGGGACCCCACGCCCCCCGCCGAGATCACGATGCCGAGGAGGAAGGGGTCGAGGTGCAGCTCGCGCAGCAGGTAGATCGAATAGAGCACGCCGTAGAACGCGCCGAACACATGGGCGGGGACGGATCGCGCAGCGAGCGGGAACACGATCGCGTGACGGCGCACGGTGCCGAGACCCTCGACGATCTCGTGCACGATCCGCTTTGATGTGTCCCGGGGCGGGGGCGCAGGCTCCGGCGCGCGAATCAGGAGGAGGGACAGCGCCGACAGAAGAAAGGACACGGCGTCGACGAAGATCGCGAACGGCGCGCTAAAGAGCTGTACGAGGGTGCCCGCGAGGCCGGGGCCGCCGATCTCGGCGATCGACGAGCTCGTCGCGAGCTTGCTGTTCCCTTCGACGAGACGATCGCGGCCGATGAGCGTCGGGACGTACGCGGGATATGCGGCGTCGAATAGTGCGCCGAGGCACGACTCGAGGAACATGACCACGTAGAGCTGCTCGATCCGTAGCCCGCCGACCGCGTAGGCCACGGGGATGGAGAGGAGGAGAGCAGCGCGGAGGAAGTCATCCCAGATGAGAAGCGGACGCCGCCGCAGCCGATCGACCCACGCGCCGGCGACTAGGCCGACAAGAAGGATTCCCGCGCTGGCGACGATCACGAGGATCGCCAGCTCCCATGGGCCGGCATTCAGGACGAGCAATGCGACGAGGGGAACCGCCGTTCGAGTGACGACTGATCCCAGTTGGGAGATCGTCTGTCCGATCCAGAGCTTCCGGAAATCCTGGTGTAGCCACAGGGATCGTGTCGACACGGCGGTGGGAGCGTACGTCGCGCGGACCGGTCGTTCTAGCGGCGAGCCCGCTCCTTCTTCTTCGCCATGCGCGCGTCCTTGGTCTGGTTCCGGCGGCATCGCGTGCACACCAGGAGCTTCGCGCCGTCGATGACGGCGGGGTGAAGATTCGCGTCGAAGCGACGGTGCGTGTGCACCTTCGAGTGACTCACGTTGTATCCGTAGGCGGCCGTCTTGCCGCAGATCGCGCAGGCGCGTGGCATCGCAGCAGGTCTCCTTCAGGGGAAGTGAACTCAAATGTTACAGTCGCCCGCATCGTTAGGCAATTCGATGGCGCTGCGCTGCTGCGCGCGCTTGAGGCCGCGACGGCGCGTCTTGAGGCGGGTGCGGACGAAGTCAACGCGCTCAATGTGTACCCCGTGCCCGATGGCGACACCGGGACGAACATGCTGCATACGATGCGCGCCGCGGTGAAGCACGCGCGCGATGCGGAGCCGACGATCGACAAAGTGAGCGCCGCCGCTGCGTACGGTGCACTGATGGGGGCGCGGGGAAACAGTGGCGTGATCCTTTCGCAGGTCATCCGCGGTCTGAAGGAAGCGTTCGCGGGTAAGGAGGCCGCCGGTGTCGCCGACGTCCGCCGCGCGGCCGAGCTGGCGCGGAAGTACGCGTACGAGGCCGTCAGCGCGCCAGCGCCGGGCACGATCCTCAGCCTCACCGCATCATTCGAAAAATCCGCCGCGGCTCCGGCCGACGATGTCGTCGAGGTATTCCGCCGGATCGCGACCGACGCGCAGGCCACCGTCAAGCGGACGCGCGAGGAGAACCCGACCAATCGCGCCGCCGGCGTCGTCGATGCGGGTGCACGCGGACTGCAGCTCATCCTCGAAGGCGTGCTGTCGAGCTTCACTGGCAAGGAGATCCCCCTGGATCGGATGGCGCCCGCGGAGCGTCCCGCGGGCGCGTCGGCGGCGATGTCGGAGGCGCCTTCGTGGGAGGGCGCGTACGACGTCCAGTTCCTGGTGCAGAACCCCTCGCGCCCGGTCGCGGCCGTGCGCGAGGAGATGCTCAAGTTCGGCGCCGACTGCGTCCTCGTGGTCGGCGACGAGCAGCTCCTCAAGGTCCACGTCCACACGCTCGAGCCGGATCAGATCGTTCGCATCGGCCTGACCGCAGGGCGCATCGCCGACGTCGTCGTGGAGGATCTCGACGCGATGACGGCAGAGCACGAGCGGACGACCGGCATCGTCGTGGCGTCGGCGCAGCGTGCAGCGGCCGCCTCGGTCGGCGTCGTCGCGGTCGTCCCAGGTGACGGCTTTGCCGCGGTGGCCCGATCGCTGGGCGCATCGGCGCTCCGGGGCGGGCCGACCATGAACCCATCGACTGAGGAGCTCCTCGCCGCGATCGCAGCGGCGAACGCGACGACGGTGATCGTCCTCCCGAACGACAAGAACGTGATCCTCGCCGCGCAGCAGGCCGCGAAGGTCTCGACCATCGCCGTGCATGTCGTGCCGACGCGCAACGTCGCGCAGGGCATGGCCGCGCTCGTTGCGTTCGACCCGGCGAAAGGGCTTGCCGATAACGCGAAGGCAATGGGCGAGGTGGCAGACCGCGCTCACGGCATCGAGGTCACTCGCGCGGTGCGCGACGCGACTATCGACGGCGAGCATGTGCGAAAGGGCCAGGCGATGGCCCTTCTCGACGGCCGTGTCGTCGCACACGGCGAGGATGAGGAGATCGTCCTCTGCGAGGCGGCGAAGCGGTTGACCGAGTCGGAGATTTTCACGCTGTACGGTGGCGCGGACGTGGACGAGGCTCGGGTCGAGCACGCCGCGCAGCGCTTGCGCGCGACCTGCCCGCGCGTTTCGGTGGAGGTGGCCCACGGTGGCCAGCCGCACTATCCCTTCATCGTCGCCGCCGAATAGGACCAAAGGGTGATTGCGCACTTAGCGAATTAGCTAAATACTCGCGGGGATGGGCAACGCCGCTCGGGTCTTCCGGGCCCTGGCCGACCCGACGAGGCGCCAGATGCTGGAGGAGCTCAAAAGTGGGGAGCTCGCCGCGGGGGAGATCGGCGCTCGCTTCGCGATATCCGCGCCATCGATCTCGCGGCACCTCGCAATCCTGAAGGGTGCGGAGCTCGTCAACGAGCGGCGGGAAGGGAATCGCATCCTCTACCGGCTCGAGCCGGCGACGCTGATCGGGAGCCTCAACGCGTACCTCAGCGCGGTCTGCCCGACGCAGGTGCGGCAGCGTCGGCGGATCGCGGCGAGGCGCTCATGAAGGTCGCAGTTACCGGCGGGACTGGCTTTGTCGGTCGGCATCTGGCGCGGGCACTTCTCGCGGATGGGAACGAGGTCACTCTCGTCGCACGCGGTATCGACCGACGCGACCCGTCGATCCTCGTGAGCGGTGCCACGTTCGTCGCGGCGCCAGCCGATGACGCCGAGTCGCTGCGTCGAGCGTTCGCCGGGTGTGAGGCCGTCGCCCATTTCGCGGGGATCAACCGCGAGATCGGATCGCAGACGTACGAACGCGTGCACGTTCGGGGCACCGCGGTCGTCGTCGACGCGGCGCGCGCCGCGGGAGTGCGCAAGCTCGTGTATTTGAGCTTCTTGCGGGCTCGGCCGGGATGTGGGTCGCCATATCACGAATCGAAATGGGCTGCGGAGGAGATCGTTCGCACGTCCGGCTTGGACTACACGATCCTGAAATCAGGGGTCATCTACGGCCGAGGCGATCACCTGCTCGATCACGTGAGCCGCGCCCTCTACACGTTTCCGTTCTTCCCTCTCGTCGGCCTGCGCCCGACGCGACTCCGACCGGTCTTCGTTGGCGACGTGGTACGGATCGCTCAGGCCGCCCTCATCGATCCTCGGCTCTCGCGGCGGACGGTCGCGGTACTCGGACCGGAGGAGCTCGGTGCGGGCGACGCGATCAAGAAAATTGCGACCGCCGTGGGACGCACCGTCCCGGTCATCCCCACGCCGGTGATCTTTCACCGCATGCTCGGCTGGCTCTTCGAGCGCACCATGACGATCCCGCTCGTCGCGGCGGCACAGGTGCGGATCCTTTCGGAGAGCGTCACCGAGCCGCTTCCGTTCGCAGAAGCTCCGCCCGCCGATCTCGTGCCGACAACGATGTTCTCGGTCGAGCGGATCCGTGCGGAGCTACCGCCTGCCGAACCGTTCGGCCTCCACGATCTCCGCCTGTTCCAGCACTGACCGCCTCGCGGAGCCATGCTTTGCACGTGACACCGACCGCCGCCCGTACCAGAGCGGCTGATCCGCCCGCGACCTCGCTCGACCTTCCGGTCACTCGCATCCCCGGGATCGGCGCCGAGTCCGCGAAGCTCCTCGAGCGGATGAACATCCACACGATCGGCGACCTCCTCTGGCACCTGCCCTCGCGGTTCGACGACTTCTCCAAGTTCGTTCCCTTGCGCCGGCTCGTCCCGAACGCGAGTCAGACGGCCGTCGCGACCCTTGGGCGCATCTCGCAGCGCCGCACCGCGAGCGGCAAGCTCATGACCGAGGCCGAGCTCGCCGAGGAAGACGGCACGCCCACCGACGTTCGCGCGACGTGGTTCGGACGCGCGTTCGTCAAGGAGACGCACCGCGAGGGCGAGCGCGTGCGGATTTCCGGAAAGGTCAGATTCTTCGGCCGCACGCTGCAGTTCAGCCAGCCAACGCTCGAGCGCGCCGACGCCGAGGCCGTGCATACCGGACGGCTCGTCCCGATCTATCCGCTGACCGAAGGCATCAAGCCCGGCCAGATGCGTCGCTGGCTGCACACCGCGATCGAGGGCGGCATGCGACGGACGGGCCTCGTGGGGGAAGTGGCCGAGCCGCTGCCGCCGGCCATCCGCGAGCGGCACCGGCTTCCTGACATTGCGTCGGCCCTTCGGCAGGTCCACTTCCCTGACGATGTCGAGCGCTTGTTCGCGGCACGGCGAAGGCTCGCGTTCGACGAGCTTCTCGTGTTGCAGCTTGCTCTCGCGCAACGGCGCGCGCGCTGGACCGCGCAGGCGTCGGCGCTCCCGCTCTTCGTTCCGGACGCGGAGCTTGCGAGGTGGATCGGCGAGCTGCCCTTCGCGCTCACCGGCGCGCAGCAAAAATCGTTTGGAGAGATCCGCGGGGACCTCGGAAAGCGCGTGCCGATGTCCCGCTTGCTCGAAGGCGACGTGGGCTCGGGGAAGACCGTCGTCGCGGCGCTCGCCGCGCGGATCGCGGCCGGCTCGGGGGCGCAGACCGCGCTCATGGCGCCGACCGAGCTTCTCGCCGAGCAGCACGCGCGATCGCTCGCCGCGCTCTTCGCGAACGGCGGCCCGACGCATGCGCTCCTTACATCCAGCGTCACCGGCGACCGGCGACGCGAGATCCTCGCGGGGCTCGCCGACGGGTCGATCGACGTCGCGGTCGGCACGCACGCCCTGGTCGAGGAGCACGTCGCGTTCAAGCGGCTCGCTCTTGCGGTCGTCGACGAACAGCATCGGTTCGGGGTTCGCCAGCGAGCGACATTCCGCGAGAAGGGGACCGGCACCGACCCCCACCTTCTGCTCACGACGGCGACGCCGATCCCGCAGACGCTGAATCAGACGATCTACCGCGATCTCGACATTTCCGTGATCGACGAGCTCCCGCTCGGAAGACAACCGATCGTGACGCACCTTCGCACGCCGGAGCAGCTCCCGCGGGTCTGGGAAGGCGTTCGGCTGGCCGTAAGACGTGGCCAGCAGGCGTTCGTTGTGACGCCGCGGATCGATCCCGCCGAGGAGGGGGGCGACGACGTGCCCAGCGCGATCGCGACCGAAAAGGATCTTCAGAAGGAGGAGCTTCGCGGGCTCCGCCTCGCGCTCATGCACGGCCGCATGCCCGCGAAAGAACGGGACGCGGTCATGCGCCGCTTCGCCGATGGGGAGGTCGACGTGCTCGTCGCGACGACGGTGGTCGAAGTGGGTATCGACATACCGAACGCCACGGTCATGGTCGTCCTCGGCGCGGAGCGTTTCGGCCTCGCGCAGCTGCACCAGCTTCGCGGGCGCATCGGGCGCGGATCGGAGCGTTCGTACTGCGTCCTCGTCTCCGACGCGTCGGACTCCGAGCGGCTCGCCGCGATGACCGCGAAGAAGCGCGACGATGACGGCCGCGAGGTGCCGCTCGACGGGTTCGACCTTGCGAAACGTGATCTCGCGATCCGTGGTGCCGGCGAGTTCCTCGGCGAGCGGCAGTCGGGTGTCCCCGAGCTGCGCATCGTCGATCTCGCGGATGTGGACCCCGAGCTCATCAGTGAAACTGCGGAAGAGGCCGATCGCATCCTCGCCGGCGATGCCGCGCTCGCGCGGTCCGAGCATGCCGAGCTCTCCCGCGCCGTCGATCAGCTCTGGCGCCGCTACGCGCTCGCCTGAT
>VBEU01000017.1 GCA_005883775.1 Chloroflexota bacterium
TCAGCAGTCGTTGGGGCGATCGTGGCGGGCATCTTCGTGATCGGGCTCGGCGTCACGCTGCAGAAACCGCTGACGATGGTGCCGGAAAACTCGCTCAAGTTCGGAGTCGGCGCGATGCTTTGCAGCTTTGGCGTGTTCTGGTTCGCCGAGGCGCTCGGCATGACATGGCCCGGCGACGCGCTCTCGATCCCGCTGATCGTCGTCGCATTCCTCGGAGTGAGCTGGCTGGCCGTGCGGATGTTGAAGGCGCTCCTTCCGGAAGGCGCGCAGCTCGAAGCCCGAAATGTTTAAGGGCGTCTGGGCGGCCCTGGTCGGTCTCTTGATCGAGGATGGCCAGCTGGCCATCGGCGCGCTCGTCGCTCTTGCGGTCACCTGGCTGCTCGCCGCGGCGGGCGGAGACCAGACTCAGGAGGTCGTCGGGTGGGCCCTCCTCGTAATGGTCCTCGTGCTCGTCGTCGCGAACCTCTACCGCGCGGGCCTTGTCGCGCGCGCCCGGGTGAGCTCCGCGCGGCGGTAGCAGCCGCGCTCGTGGTCGTTTCGGATACCGACCGCCTGCATGAACGACTCGACGATGGTCGGCCCGACGAAACGGAACCCACGCTTCTTCAGATCTTTCGATAGAGCATCTTTATCGTCGAATTCCCACACGTAACGATCGAAGGACCCAAATTCCTTCTGCAAGACGGCCAACGCCTTCGCGTTCCCGATGGCCGCGTCGATCTTCGCGCGATTGCGAATGATCGCTTCGTCTTTCATCAGACGGGTTACGTCCTTCGAGGTGAAGTTGGCGACTCTCGCCGGATTGAAGTTGAGGAACGCGCGTCGAAAAGCATCCCGCTTGCGAAGAACGGTTTCCCAAGAAAGACCGGCCTGCATGCCCTCGAGAATGAGAAATTCGAATAGGAGTCGATCCTCGTGCACCGGCTGACCCCACTCCGAATCGTGATAGCTCAGAAGAGGCTCGCGCGAAGCCCACGCGCAGCGGTGGCGCCGGGCCGCCGAGGGAGTGCTTCGCCGACGCGGCGCCGAAACCCTCTTTACGCGGCGGCGGACCCCCCGGCGGCGCGTAGCGACGCGCGGGGGCCCTCGGCGCCGCGCCGGCTCGGTTTCTATGGCCCACCCCATTTCTGCAGCAGGTCGGGTAACTCCGAGAGCTTTTCGATCTCAGCGGTCGGCACGGCAATCGAAGATGGAAAGCCCGACAGATTCTTTCGCCAAACAGCTCGCATCCCGGCTTCGAGCGCGCCCGAAACGTCGTCGACCATGCGATCGCCGATCATGACGCATTCGTCGGTTTCTACATCAAGTCGACGCGCGACTTCTGCAAACACTGTGCGGTGCGGCTTGGAGTGGGGAAGGTCGGACGTGTAGACGATCACGTCGAGCAGCGATGCGAGGCCGTGGGCGGCGAGGTCGGCGTTATGCCAGTCGGCGGCCCACCACGTGTTCGAGAGAAGACCGAGTCGGTACCCTCGCTCTCGCAGCAGCTTCAGGACGGTCACGGCTTCGGGGTCGACGGTCGACCAGCCGGCGATTGCCTTGGCGTAACCGTCCATCGCACCGAGTAGCTCGGCGCCGCTCACCGGCATACCCAGCCGGTCGAACCCTTCGCGCACGAGCCCGGTCGGCGGTCCGCTCCAATGTTCGGTGTCGACCCGGCGCCAGTGGTCGCGCTCGGCGTCGCGCATCGCGTTCACGTATGCGTCGCGGGAGGGCCACTTCCGATCTGAAAACTGCGTGACGAGGTGGTCGTACGACGCCGCCCATTTCCCGTCGGCCCCGGTCTCCCAATCGGACCAGTGCACGAGCGTCCCACCGAGGTCGAAAATCACCGCGCGCGGGCTCGTCACGTTCGAAACTGTACGAAACGACGCATGGCGGGCGAAGCGAGCATGCTGCGGCGGTGTTCGACCTCTCGTGGCTCTTCTGGCTGTTCATCCTTGCTCAGTTCTTCATCCCTCTCTACCAGAAGCAGATGCTCGAGCTTCGCCGGAACAGGGCTTTCCATGGCTTCGAGCAGCGGCGCAAGACCCGGCTCATCACGATGATCCACCGACAGGAGACGATGAGCTTCCTGGGATTTCCGATCGCTCGCTACATCGACATCGAGGATTCGGAACAAGTCCTGCGCGCCGTCCGGCTCACGCCGCCGGACATGCCGATCGACTTTCTTCTCCACACTCCGGGCGGTCTGGTCTGATGGACCCGAACGCTGTTCTCGGCCCTGTGGATCCCCAGCTCGGCAATCAGCAGGCCGCGTATCCCGCCGCCTCGATCATTCGCGCGCTCGCCCAACCGAACCCGAATCGCGACGACCAGACGCTCATCCTCGGAGATGTCGCCGAGAAGGCCCTGCGCCAGGTAAGAGCCACGGTCAAGCGGCTACTGCTCGAGCATTACTCCGAGGCGGACGCGGAGCGCATCGCGAACAAGCTCAGCTCGGGCGAGTGGACACACGACTACGCGCTCGACGTCGCCGGACTGCGCGAGCTCGGCATCAATGTGACCGAGGATATGCCGCGTGAGGTCTACGACCTCATGGATCTCTTCCCGCAGACGAGCCAACGCCGACCGAGCGTCGAGTTCATCCCACTTCCGTACACGTCGCCGCCGCCGGCCGTGCGCCCGCGCGGTGATCGTTCGAGCTAGCCGGGCATCGCCTTTCGAACCCGCTCGCGGGTGAGCGGCACCGATCGAAGGCGCGCGCCGCTCGCCGCAAAGACCGCGTTGGCGATGGCGGCGGCCGTGGGCACGGCGCCGGGCTCGCCGACGCCGGTCGGTGGCGCGCTCTCGTCGCCCTCGACGAGCACCTCGATCGATTCCGGCGCGTCGCGGAACGTCGCGATCGGATAGGTGTCCCAACCCGTGTTCATTACGCGGCCGTCGCGATGCACGAGTTCCTCCTTCAGGGCCCACGACGCCGACTGCTGGATGCCGCCCTCGATCTGATTGCGTACCCCCTCGGGATTCACGGTCTGCCCCGGATCGACGACGCACCAGACCTTCACGAGGCGCACCGCTCCGGAGAGCGATACCTCTACCTCCGCGACCTGCGCGACGTACGTGTCGTGGTAAACGGTGCATGCGATGCCCCGACCGCGCCGGCTGCCAGGACGTTCCTTCCAGCCGCTCCGCTCGGCCACGCGCTCGACGACCCGTCGGAAACGCTCGTCCGCGATGTGCCGCAGCCGGAAGGCGAGCGGGTCCTGCTCTGAGAGCACCGCGAGCTCATCCATGAACGATTCGATGGCGAAGACGTTCTCGGCGGCCGCGAGCGAGCGGAAGTTCGCGGTACGAAGCCGGGTCGGCTCGATGTGCAGGATCACTCTCACCGGGAAGCCGGCGTACGGGGGGAGAGCGTTGCGCCCTGAGGTCACACCGAGCACCTCTGGATCGAGGCCCGCTGCCGTATGCACGTTGGTGTGCTCGTCGTAGCGCCACGCGACAATGCGGCCGTCCGCACCAAGGCCCGCGGCGACCTCGAGCACCGCTTCCGGCCGCGACGGCGACCACGCGAACTCCTCCTCGCGCGTCCACTGCAGGAGCACCGGGCGGCCCGCGCCCTTCGACAGGATCGCCGCTTCGATCGCGGCATCGGCGTGGCTGTTCCGGCCGTAGGTTCCGCTCGTGATCTGCGGAAGCACGCGGACCTTCTTCTCGGGTAGACCCACGGTCTTCGCGATCTGCTCCCGGACGCCGAAGGGACGGTGCGTGCCGACATACATCGTGGCGCCGTCGGAGCGGACGTCCGCGACCGCGGCGCTCGGTCCGATCGGCGCGTTGGCTATTGGCGGGAGCACGTAGGTCTGCGTGAGACGCATTGCGGCGCCGCGAAGCCCCGCGTCGACCTCAGGGTCGGACCGCATGGTCACCTCCGCGGTCGGCCCTTCGACCGGCAGAGCGTGCCAGTCCGCCTCGACCGCGGCCGCCGCGGCGCGAGCCTGCTCGTCGCGCTCCGCAACGACGCCGACGACGTCACCCTGACGCACGACCGCGATCACCCCTGGCATCTTCCGCGCGGCCGCGTCATCCACCGAGCGAAGCTTCGCGCCGCGAGCGGGTGGCCGCACCATCGCGCCGCGCGCCATGCCCGGGAGACGTACATCTGCCACGAACGTGGCTCGCCCGGTCACGATGTCGCGCGCCTCAAGGTGTGGCGTCGGCTTTCCCGAGTACGTCCGGCGTGTTTCCGGCATCAGGGCGACGCGGTCCGGAACGACGCCCGCGAGGGGCTCGGAATCGAGCAGCTCGCCGTATGACACGCTCTTGCCGCCTCCCACCACCGCGCCCGCCGCGGTGTCGAGCTTGTCCTCCGATAGGCCGAGCTTCGCGCTCGCCCGATCGATGAGCTGACGCCGCGCGAACGCAGCCGCCTTCCGGAGGAGCGGCGCCTCCTGGGCGACCGAGTGGCTGCCGAAGGTACCGAAGTCGAAGGGCACCTGGTCGGTGTCTCCGAGCACCACCTGCACGCGCTCGATCGGCACGTCGAGCTCGTCGGCGACGATCTGCGCGAACGCCGTGCGGAGGCCCTGGCCGAAGTCGATCTTTCCCGAGAGCGCGGTGACGGTTCCGTCGCGTTCGAGGCGGATCCGCTGCTCGAGCCGTTCGGGATCGCGACGGTCCCACATCAGGACGACCCCGCTACTCGTCCGATCGCGCGGATCGCGCGACCGTACACGCCGCACCGGCAGAGGTTGCCGGCGAGCGCGTCCCGGATCGAGGTCTCGTCGGGCTCGGGATCGTGCGCGAGCAACGCGACGGCGGAGATGACCATTCCGCTCGTGCAGTACCCGCACTGAAGCGCGTCTCCGTCGACGAACGCCTGCTGCACCGGATGCAGCTTCGCGCCATCGGCGAGGCCCTCGACCGTCGTGATCGCCATACGCGCGGCTTGATCGGCCGTCAGCAGGCACGACGCGACGGCCCGATCGTCGGCGAGCACGTAGCACGCGCCGCACTGGCCGCGGCCACAACCGTAGCGCGTGCCGGTGAGGCCGAGGTCGTCGCGCAAGACGGAAAGGAGGGACGTGTTCGGTGGGACGTCGACGTCCCGGCGCTCGCCGTTCACCGTCAGCGCGAGCTTCAAGAAAGCTCCGGGAGTCGCACGCGTACGGCGGCGATCAGCACTTCGCGCGCGATCGTATCGGCGATCGCTGCGATGTCTCCGGAGAGGGCGCGGTCATCGTCCAGGCGTGCCGAACGCTCCCGAACGACGCGGCGAGCCTCCTCGACGCCCGGCCCCGTCGTGGTCTCGAGGAGGTCCAGTCCCTGCGCGGCGCAGAGCGCTTCGATTGCGAGGACCTCACGCGTGTTGCGCACGACATCGGCGAGCTTGTGGGCGGCGTGTACGCCCATGCTGACGTGATCCTCCATGCCCGCCGACGTGGGCACCGACTCGACCGACGCCGGAAAGGAACGGAGCCGGTTCTCGGTGACCAGGGCCGCCGACGTGTACTGCGCCACCATGAAACCGGAGTTCGTTCCGGGATTCCGCGTCAGGAACGGCGGAAGACCGCTCGTGTGCCCGTTGGTCATTCGATCGACGCGCGCCTCGCTGATGTCCGCGAGCTCGGCGACGGCGATCGTCGCCAGGTCCAGCGCGATCGCGACGGGCTGTCCGTGGAAATTCCCGCCGCTCACCACGCGGTGATCTTCGGCGAACACGATCGGATTGTCGGTCACGGAGTTGATCTCTATCTCGAGGACCCGCCGGGTGTACGCGAGCGCGTCGCGGGACGCGCCGTGCACCTGCGGCATGCAACGGATCGAATAGGGATCCTGCACCCGCGGATCGCCAACGCGGTGCGATGCGACGTTCGGGCTTCCCGCCATGAGCGACCGCAGGTTCGCGGCGACGGTCCGCTGACCGGGATGCGGCCTGGTCGCGTGCAGCTCCTGGTCCCACGCGCGGTCGGTCGCACGCAGCGCCTCGGCGGACATCGCGCCGACGACATCCGCCGTCGTCGCGAGGACCTCGGCATCGTGGAGCGCAAGGCACCCGATGGCGGTCATGACCTGGGTCCCGTTGATCAGTGAGACTCCTTCCTTCGGACCGAGCTCGACCGGTTTGAGGCCCGCCGACTTCAGGGCATCGCCCCCCGGGCTCCGTTTGCCTTGATCGATCGCTTCGCCTTCGCCGATCAGGACGAGCGCGGCGTGCGCGAGCGGCGCGAGATCCCCCGACGCACCGACGCTGCCATGCCGGGGGATCGCCGGGTGGACGCGCCGATTGACCATGTCGCAGAGGAGATCGATGATCTCGGGCCGCACACCCGATCTGCCGGCTGCGAGCGTGTTGGCTCGGAGCACCAGTATCGCCCTCACGACATCCTCTGGAAGGGGCGGCCCGACACCGACCGCATGGCTCCGCACAAGATTTCGCTGGAGCGAGCGAAGCTCGTCGTGAGGGACGCGCACAGTCGAGAGATCACCGAAACCGGTGTTGATACCGTAGACCGGGTCGTCGGCTCGAGCGATCTCGGCGACGACCTTCGCCGCCTGTTCGACCTGACGCTCCGCGGCTCGGTCGAGTCCGACCGCGACGTCGCGGCGCGCAACGGCGACCACGTCTGCGATGGTGAGATCGTGGCCCGTGAGTCTGAGGGTGGCTATTTCAGATTCTCGCGGTACCAGGCCCCGAGCTCGGTGTAATGCTCGGCCGCGCGGACGGTCCATCGCGCGTCCTCGGGTCTTGCTTCGCGTACGACTCTCGCCGGCACTCCCAGCACCAGAGACCGCGCAGGCGGGGAGAACTTCTCCGGCAGGACCGCGCCCGCGCCGACGATCGTCTCCTCTCCGATGACGTTGCCTCCCACGAGGACGGCCGCCTGTCCGATGAGGACGTTGCGCGCGATCACGCTCGAATGCACCAGCGCGTTGTGTCCGATGGTCACGTCCGGCCCAACGAGCGTGGGCTCGCCTTCGTCGGTATGGATCGTGGAGTTGTCCTGCACGTTGGAACGCGCGCCGATGACGATGCGGTCCATGTCGCCGCGTAGCACCGTCCCGAACCATACGGATGCCCCGCTTTCCACCGTAACGTCGCCGATCAGCACGGCGGTCGGCGCGATGAAAGCGTCCGGCGCGACCTTCGGCATTTTCCCCCGGTAGCCGTAGAGCGGCACGTCAGGAACAATAGTGCGATGAAGACTCGCGACCTTCGCGTCACCGGCTACCGGCCACTGGTCCCGCCGGCGATCATCCTCGAGGAGCTGCCCCTCTCCGAGGGGGGCTCGCGCCTCGTCGCCAAATGGCGCGAGGAGTTGATCCGCATCCTCACGCAGGCCGACGACCGTCTTATCGCGATCGTCGGCCCCTGCTCCATACATGATCCGGCCGCCGCGCTCGACTACGCCCGGCGGCTCCACGACCTTGGAGAGGAGCTGCGCGACGACGTCGTGATGGTCATGCGCGCGTACTTCATGAAGCCGCGAACGAGCGTCGGCTGGAAGGGGCTGGTGTCCGACCCGCACCGCGACGGCTCGTTCCGGATCAACGATGGTCTTCGCTTGACGCGCCGCCTCCTTCTCGACCTCCTCGAGATCGGGCTCCCGGCCGCATGCGAATTCGTCGATCCGATCTCTCCGCAGTACACCAGCGACCTGGTCGCCTGGGCGGCGATCGGCGCTCGCACCACCGAAAGTCAGGTGCACCGCGAGCTGGCATCGGGTCTATCGATGCCGGTCGGATTCAAGAACGGCACCGATGGGAGCGTTCAGGTCGCGATCGACGCCGTGCGTGCCGCTCGCGAACCGCACAGCTTCATGGGTGTCACGGAGCAGGGTCTCGCCGCGATCGTCGAGACCGGCGGCAATCCGAGCGCGCACGTGGTCCTGCGTGGCGGGACGCCTGGCCCAAACCACGACTCAGCGAGCGTGCGCCGCACCCTCGACGCACTCACCGCCGCATCGCTGCCCGCGCATCTGGTCATCGATCTCTCGCATGGCAACAGCGAGCGCGATCACACGCGCCAGCCGGCCGTCGCAAGCGAGGTCGCGGCACAGATCGCGGCCGGCGAACGAGGGATCGTCGGCGTCATGGCCGAGAGCTTCATCGTCGAGGGGCGACAGGACGCCGAGGCCACCCCGCTCGTCTACGGACAGAGCATCACCGACGCCTGCATCGGATGGGACTCGACGGTCTCGGTGCTGAGGGAGCTCGCAGGAGCCGTTCGGGAGCGACGGCGGACTAGCTCGGGCGCTCGATCAGTCGATACCCGAATCCCCGCGCCGTCTCGATCGACAGCTCGCTGACCTCCGCCTGCTCGAGCTTCTTCCGGAGGCGGCCAACATGGACGTCGACCAGGCGCGTATCGCTCCCGGGCTCGTAGCTCCACACGCCGACCAGGAGGTCGTCGCGCGTGAATACGCGTCCGGGCTCGCCGGCAAGCGTGCGTAGCAGCTTGAACTCCGTCGGCGTCAGCGGCAGCTGCTTGTCGCCGGCGATCGCCTGCATGCTGGCGAGATCGACGATGAACCGTCCGAAACGCAGCTGCCGATCCTTCGTGTGATCGTTGTGAGCGCGGTCGCGGCGGAGCAACGCCTCGACGCGGGCGGCGAGCTCGTCGTTGTCGAATGGCTTGCCGAGGTAGTCATCCGCCCCGATCCGCAGGCCGACCACGCGGTCGGGTGGGTCGTCCTTCGCGGAGAGGAAGAGGACGGGGACGTCGGAGTTGCGCCGGAGCTGCAGGCAGAGGCTGATGCCATCGACCGCGGGCATGAGCACGTCCAGGGTCACCAGGTCGGGATGGAAGTCGTTGAACGTCTCCATCGCCTGGCGCGCATCGGTGATCGCCTTGACCTCGTGTCCGGCCTCTTCGAGGACGGTGCTGACGAGATGCGCGACGTCGCGATCGTCGTCCACGACGAGGATCCGCCCGCCCAAGGCATCGCGTCGGCTGGCGGGCGCCGTTTCTTGGTCGAGCATCTGTAACGAAAGACGGCAAATGCCGTGCCATTTGTGAAGACAAGCGTTCGCTCGCACCGAAAGCACGCGTGCCACACAGCTAAGCGAGCGCTGTATTTACCTCGATCAGCTTTTCGGTGATCCAGGCGCTCCGTGCCCCGACCTCGTCCGGCCACGGTGTGAAGAAAAGGCGATCGGTCTCATCCTCGATCGCCTGCCGGGCGCTGGCGCCGGCCGAGGTCACGCTCAGCCTGTCACGTTCGACGAGACCGTCCTTGCGCAGCCGCGCGATCGCAGCCGTGACGTCCTCGGGTCGAAGGTGCGGCACGAGGTCCGCGAGCGCCGCTTCGTCCGCCGCCTCCTCGCGCCACGCTCTCGTGAGCACCTCGACCTCCGGCCCGGAGAGGCTTGACGCCCGCCACGCGGCCATGTGGCAGTCGTCTCGCACCTGCCAGAGTCCGTAGATCGCTGCGTCAAGCTGGGCGAACGAACCGGCAGGCGGATCGTCGGCGCGATAGCTGAGCGCGAAAGGCGTGTGTTGGCGCCTGGTCGGTTCGGTCGCTTTCGCGCCCGCGAAAAATGCCCGATCGAGCAGCCGCCCGAGCTCGGCGAGCTCTCCTTTTGGTATTGGCGTGAGCGTCGCGTAGTGCGCTCGGGCTGCCTCGTGCATCGCCGCGGCGAGGCCCCGGCCCTTCTCGGTGAGATACCAGCGGCCATCTCGTTCTTCGGCGAGTCCCGCTCCTCGCGCCGCCGCCGCCATCGGAAGCCATCGGCCCGGCACCGTGCCGTACACGCTCGTGAGGTCGCCGGGTTCGGCGGTCGCGCCGCGGTCGCCGCGATAAGAGAGGTTGAGCGCCCAGATGAATGTTGGTCGGTCGATACCCAGCTCCTCCGTCTTTTGGAGCGGAAATCTCATCTTCGCGCGGCGCTTGTTCAGGAAAAGTGGAAGGAGCGGCGGGATCTCTACGGGATACGGCGGCCTCACCGGCCCATTGTGCCGAAAGACCTACCGCGGCGAGCTCTGCTGCTCGCGCTCCGCGTCCTCGACGCAGTACGGGGTCTCGGGTACAAGGTCGAGTCGTGCCTCGGGTATTTGTTTTCCGCAGATGACGCATCGACCGTACTCGCCGCGCTCGAGACGCCGCAGCGCCTCGTCGATCAGGTCAAGGCGAGCCTCGAACATGGTTTGGCGCGCGAGGTCGAGCTCCCTCGCTTCGGTCTCGCTCGCCACGTCCGCGGGGTGCTGGTCGGCGACGGCGACGTCACCACCGCTATCGCGTTGCGGGATGGCGAGGCGCTCCTTGATACGGTCGACCGTCGCCGCGAGGTCGGCACGTTCGCGCTCGAGTCGCTCGCGCATCGCGTTTGCGTCCATGTCGCCTCCGTGCGCCAGAATTGGCTGGTGTTGCCAGAGGACGTCAGCAAGCGGCGTTCCGAACTACATCTGCTCGACGTCCGCGAGCAGGACGAATGGGATGCCGGGCACATCGAAGGAGCGCAGCACATCCCGCTGGGACAGCTCGCGGCGCGCCTGGCGGAGGTACCGAAGGAGCAGGTCGTACTGGCGGTGTGCCGGAGCGGCTCGCGGAGCGATCGCGCCGCCAAGGGCCTGCGCCTGAGCGGGTTCGAGGCCGAGAACCTCGACGGCGGAGTGACCGCGTGGTCGCGTGCGGGTCTGCCACTGGTCGCGAAGAGTGGCGGGCCCGGGCGCGTGATCTAAAGGAGGTCTGCGGCGCCGCTCGCCTGGCTCTCCACCGACGGTAAGAAGCTCCTCGTCACCCGAATTCTCCGGACGTTCGCGTACGGCTATCTGACCGTCGTCATCGCGATCTACCTGGCGCGGCTTGGCCTCGACACGATCCAGGTCGGGCTTGTGCTCTCCGCCGCGATCCTCGGATCGGCGCTCATGACCGTGCTCTGGGCGCTGGTCGCCGATCGATACGGACGCAGGCGCACGGTCGCGACGATGGCGACGCTGATGATCGCGGGCGGCATGATCTTCGCGTTCGGTTCGACGTTTCCTGTGCTCTTGCTGGGCGCGTTCACCGGAACGATCTCCGCGACCAGCTCCGAAGTCGGCGCGTTCCTCACCGTCGAGCAGGCGATCCTCCCGCAGACCGCGCCTCCCGAACGACGGACGTGGCTCTTTTCCATCTACGCCTTCGTCGCCAACATCGCCCAGGCGGTGGGCTCGCTTTTCGCCGGGTCGGTCGCGGCCCTCGCCGCACTCGGTCTCG
>VBEU01000112.1 GCA_005883775.1 Chloroflexota bacterium
CAGGCCAGTGCGAGGAAACCCGCGGCGACGGCGATGGCGGGTCCGAAGCGAGCCACCGTGGGGACCTGGAAGGCGAAGCCGATCTTCCCGGCGGTGTACGCGAGGATGAGGAGCCCCGCGGTGATCGCGACGTACCCAAGAGGACTGCTCTCGATCCCGCTCGACCGGTTACGCCGGTACGCGTAGAGCGCGATCGCGCCGGCACCGAGTGGGCCGACGAACGCCCAGAAGAGCCCGATCAGTGAGGCAGCAGCCTCGGTGAGGGAAAGACTTACGACGGAGAGGCTTGCCAGCAGCACGAGGGCGAGCCACGGACGACTCATATCGTCTCGCGCTCTCTTTCTCGCGTACTCCGAGAACGCGAGGCTCTCGCGGGCTTCGTCGACGTTCATCTCGATGTACCTCCTGCGCCTGAAGCGAGGATCGAGTTTGTATCACAGAACGCTCTGTAACACAAAGCATATGCCGAGAGCGGGGCGTGCGTCAGTAGACTCCGCGCACCGATGGGCGAGCTCGACACATTCGAAACATGGTCCGACCGGGAGCGGCGGCGCGCACAGTGGGAGCGACTCGCAGCGAAGCTGCCTGAGCTTCGCCGGACCAATCCGTTCTATCGCGCGAAACTGCCCGAACGCGCGAGCGGTCTTGGCGACCTGCCATTCACCACGAAGTCCGAGCTCTCCGAGGATCAGGCGGCCCGCCCGCCGTTCGGCACGAATCTCACGTATCCGATCGGTCGTTACGTACGCCTTCATCAGACGAGCGGAACGACCGGCCGGCCACTGCGCTTCCTGGACACGGCCGAGTCGTGGGAGTGGTGGCGCGAGTGCTGGCAGCCGATCTACCGCGCGGCCGGGGTCACGGCGAGCGATCGCATCTTCTTCGCGTTCTCGTTCGGTCCGTTCGTCGGTTTCTGGTCGGCGTTCGCCGGCGCGGAGCGACTGGGCGCGCTCTGTCTGACCGGCGGCGCGATGTCCACGACCGAGCGTGTCGCCGCGATCGTCGCGGCCGAGGCGACGGTGCTGCTCTGCACGCCGACATACGCGCTTCGGCTCGCGGAGGCCGCGCGCGAGGAGGGGGTCGACCTGGCGAGGTCGGCTCTACGGGTGTCCATCCACGCGGGGGAGCCCGGCGCCTCGATCCCCGCGACGCGAGAGCGGATCGAGACAGAGCTTGGTGTCGAAGTGTTCGACCACACCGGCGCGACCGAGGTCGGTGCCCACGGCTTCTCGTGTTCCGCGCGTGACGGCGTCCACATCAACGAGGCCGAGTTCATCGCCGAAATACTCGACGTGCGGACCGGCGAGGCGCGGGAGGAAGGCGAAGGCGAGCTCGTGCTCACGAACCTCGGTCGGTGGGGCATGCCCGTCATTCGCTATCGCACGGGCGATCGCGTGAGCGCGGTTCGAGGGACGTGCTCCTGCGGACGAACGCTCGTGAAGCTCGCCGGCGGCATCGCCGGTCGCGTCGACGATATGGTGACGGTGCGCGGCGTGAATGTGTTCCCGAGTGCGATCGAAGCGATCGTCCGGCGGTTCGATGAGGTGGGCGAGTACCGCATCGCCCTGGCGCGGGTGCGCGAGATGGACGAGCTTCGCTGCACGGTCGAAGCCCCGGCGGATGTCGCCGAGCTCCTCGCCGGCGCGATACACCGCGAGCTTGGGATCCGCTGCGTGGTCGAGACGGTCGCGCGGGGAACCCTCCCGCGTTTCGAGATGAAGGCCAAGCGCTTCAACAAGACCAACGTCTAGTGGGACAAGCGTTCCTCCTCGGGGTCGCGGCCGCCTACGCGATCGCGATTCCCGTGGGACCGATCGCAGTGCTGATCCTGCGCACCGGCATGGGCCGCGGGCTCCGCGCGGCTGCGGCAGCCGGCGCCGGGGCCGCGACCGCGGACCTCCTCTTCGCAACGATCGCCATGCTGTTCGGGGCGGCGGCATCCGTCGTCTTGGCGCCGATCCTTCCGGTGGCTCGGATCGTGGCGGCGGCGGCGCTCGCGGCGATCGCGTTCCGCGGACTGCTGGCGAGGCCGCGATCGATCGAGCGCGAGTCCAGTGGGCTCGGCACCGGGAACACCTATTTCTTGTTCCTCGGGCTCACCATGCTCAACCCGCCGACGGTCATCTACTTCGTGTCACTTGCGATCGCGTTGCCCGACGTGGCGGCCGACCTCGGCAGCCGCGCGGCGTTCGTTGTCGGCGCGTTCCTCGCGTCGTTGTCATGGCAGGAGGTCTTGGCGCTCGGCGGTTCGATGCTGCACGGTCGGCTCACTCCGCGTTTGCAGCGCATCACCGCGGTCGTGAGCTCGCTCATCATCCTGGCGCTCGCGGCCCGGGTCGCGTTTGGCTAGCGCAAGATCTTCGCGCCGAGCGTTCTCTCGAGCTCGCGGAGCGCATTGCGGTGCGCTTCCTCGTCGAAGGAGGTGACGCCTTTTTCGACGACCTCGACGGCGTAACCGAGATTCCGCGCGTCCGCGGCGGTGTAGAGCACGCAGATGTTGGTGCAGTCACCGACGAGCCGGAGGGTCTCCACGCCGCGCTCACGCAGCGTGATATCGAGATCGGTGCCGAAAAATCCGGAGTACCGTCGCTTCGGGATGACGACATCGCCCTTGAGCGGCGCGAGCTCGGGCACGATCTCCGCACCCTTCGTCCCGGCGAGCGCATGCGGCGGGAACATCTGGAACTCGGCATCGCCGGGCAGATGGTTGTCGGTGAGGTAGACGATCGGCTCCGCCGCGGCACGCGCTCGCGCGATCTCCTCTTGGATGACCGGGACGATCCGCGCCATGGACGGACCGCAGTAGAGAGCGCCGCCCTCGTGCACGAAGTCTTCGATCATGTCGACGACGACGAGCGCTCGTTTCATCAGTGGCCCGACGCCGGCTCCCATAGTTCGATGCGGTGGCCCTCCGGATCGGTGATCCACCCGAAGCGACCGTTCTCGTCCTCATAACGCTCGTCCGAAACGTCGACACCTTCCGCCCGCAGCTTTGCGAGCAGTCCATCAAGATCGTCGACGCGGTAGTTGATCATGAAAGCCGGCTCGCCCGGGCCGAAATAGGTCGTGTCCTGCTTGAACAGTGACCAGACCGTCGAGCCGAGGCGATCCGGGTCATCGCGCTCGCGCCACTGGAAGACCGACCAGCCGCCGGGCTCGATCGGTACTCCGAGGTGGGCCCGATACCAATCGGCGAGCGCGTCTAGATCACGAGCGCGAAAGAAAACACCCCCGAGGCCGGTGACGCGCGAGGGTCTAGTGGGCGCAGGCCTTCGCGGTGCCGGACTGGTCTGCCGTGCGGAACGACTGACCGCAACCGCAGCTCGAAACAGCGTTCGGGTTGCGAAGCGCGAAGCCGCCACCCATGAGGGCGTCGACAAAGTCGATCTCAGAGCCCTTGAGGTACATGGCGCTCATCGGGTCCACGACGACCCGAACGCCGCCCTGCTCCACGATCGCGTCATCCTCTTCGGTGCCCTCGGCGAAGGTCATGCCGTACGAGAACCCCGAGCATCCACCCGGCGTGACGTACACGCGCAGGGCGAGGTCTTGCCGCTCCTGCTTGGAGAGCACCTCGCGGAGCTTGTCCGTCGCTTTCGGCGTCAGTGAAACGAGTGGGGTCTCGATGCTCGTCGGGCTCTGCTCGATCGCCAAGTCAGCACCTCCGTGCGCGTTACACCTTGAATGATAACCGACGAAACGCGCGCAAAACGGCCGATTTTTCCGAGCCTAGACTCGAATTTGTGGGGATTTCCTTGCATCACGCCCAGGTCTTCTATCCGCCTGGCGAGGAAGCCCGAGCTCGAAAGTTCTACGGAGAGACCCTCGGACTGATCGAGCTCGAGCGTCCGGTCACGCTACGCGACCGCGCGGGCATCTGGTATGCGGCGCCACCCGGTCACGTCCATCTCTCGGCCGACCGCGAGCTCGGACTTCACCCGCGTCGACATTTTGCGTTGCGTGTCGACGACCTCGACGCGACCGTGAAGACGCTGCGCGCGGCCGGTGCGCCCTTCGAAGAGGCC
Organism: Chloroflexota bacterium; assembly: GCA_005883775.1. Classification (GTDB taxonomy): domain Bacteria; phylum Chloroflexota; class Limnocylindria; order P2-11E; family P2-11E; genus 3-1-20CM-2-70-9. Next base: position 4,026 of record VBEU01000112.1, read on the forward strand.
GACCCCATCCCCGGCTGGCGACGGACCTACGTGTTCGATCCCTTTGGCAACAAGATCGAGCTGGACGAAATCTCCGAGTGACATTCCGTTTCTCGCCGCGCCCGAACCGCGCCGCCGAGATCGGCTGGCGACCGTGGGGCGGGAAGGCGTTCCAGGAAGCGCAGGTCGCCGACAAGCCCGTCCTTCTCGCGATCAGCGCCGTGTGGTGCCACTGGTGTCACGTCATGGACGAGACGAGCTACAGCGATCCCGAGGTGATCCGGCTGATCAATGAACGTTACGTCCCGATCCGGGTCGACAACGACGAGCGCCCCGACGTGAACCGCCGGTACAACATGGGTGGCTGGCCGACGACCGCGTTCCTCACGCCCGATGGCGAGATCGTCCACGGCGGCACGTATGTCCCGCCCGACGCGATGCGGTCATATCTCGCGCAGGTCGCCGACCTCTGGGCCTCCCAGCGTTCGGACCTCGCGCAACGCGTGGCAGAGCTTCGTGAGAAGGAGAACGAGGCTCGATCGCCCAAGTCCGGTGATCTCAGCGTTCAAATCGTCGATCAGGTGGGCTCCCTCGTGCGCGGGCAGTACGATCCGCAGTTCGGAGGGTTCGGGCGCGAGCCGAAGTTCCCGCAGCCCAAGCTCCTCCGCTTCCTTCTCGACGAGCATCGCCGGTTCGGCTACCCGGAGATCGCGACGATGCTTCATCGCACGCTTGCCGCGATGGCCGCCGGCGGTATGTACGACCACGTCGAGGGCGGTTTCTTCCGCTACTCGACGACGCGGCAGTGGGAGATCCCGCATTACGAGAAGATGCTCGAGGACAACGCCGAGCTCCTCGCGGTCTATGCGGAAGCGCACCGTTCGTTCCCGACGGCGGGATACGACCGCGTGGTGCGCGATGTGATCCGCTGGATGGACGCGGTCCTGTGGCAACCGGACAAGAAGCTCTGGGCCGGATCCCAGGACGCTGACGAGCACTACTACACGCTGGATTCCGTCGAGGAGCGCGCCAAGCACGATGCGCCGTTCGTGGATCGCACTGCGTACACCGGATGGAACGCGCTCGCCGCGTCCGCGTACTGGGCGGGCTGGGCCGCGACCGGTGAGAAGGCGTTCGAGGCGCGAGCTCACGAGGCGATGGGCTCGACCGCGCGCCGACTCTGGGACCCGGAGACGAAAGCGCTACGGCACTTCGACGCGGCCGGCGGCAGCACGGTCGTGAACCTCCTCGGGGACCTCGCGGCCGCTCTGGCCGCGAACCTTGACGCCTACGAGACCGGGCTTCACCCGGGCGCGCTCGGCGGCGCGAAAGTCAATGCGATGACGCTCCGCGACCGGCTCGAGGATCCTGAGGCCGGCGGATTTTTCGACGCGCCGGAAGGCACCGGCGCCGAGCCTGGCCGCCTTGCGCGTCGCGAGCGGCCGATCGAGGAGAACGCCCTTGCCGCCGAGGGGCTGCTGCGACTTGCGGCACTTTCTGGCGGAGATGAGTGGCGCGAGCTCGCCCTTCACACGCTTCGCGGCTTCGTCGGCGACTACCGCCAGTGGGGGCAATTCGCCGCGAGCTATGCGAACGCGGTCGCGCGAGCTCTCGCCGAGCCGCTCGTCATTGGGGTCGTCGGGCCGGACGCAGATCCGGGTGCCTCGGCGTTGTGGCAGCGTGCTCGCTCGGCGACCGACCCGGCGCGGTCCCTTCACCGGCTCGTGCCCGGGCGCGCGGACGACCGGGGATTTCCACGCGACGACGAGCTCCTCGCGCGCCTCGGATTTCCCAACGACCGCGTCGCCGCCTATGTCTGTATCGGAACCGTCTGTTCGGCTCCCATAGCGGACGAGGCCTCGCTCGGTAGCGCGCTCGACGAAGCGGGCCGCAGATACACGCACCCGGACTAGGCACGAGTTCTGCGCGGCTCCGTCTGGTGCAGGACCTCAAAGAAGAGCTGAAGGAAGAGTCCCTCGTCGCCGCCTTCGGCGATCAGGAGTCCGCCGTCCAGGCGGCGACCGCTCTCGATGCGGCGGGGATCCCGCCCGACCACGTCGGCGTCGTTGCCGAGAACGTGCGTCAGGCCCGCGAGGCGGCGGGTTCGTTCAGCGCGGCGGGTGCCATTGTCGGAGCGATCGTCGGTGCCTTGCTGGCCCTGGTCTTTGTGATCGTCGGTGGTGATGAGATCCGGCAGAACCTCGTCGCGATCGTCATCGGAGCGCCGATCCTGGTGTTCGCGTTCGCGGCCATCGGGGCGCTCGCCGGGCGCGCGAAGCTATTCCAGAGCCGGAAGTACGTGAGCTACGAGCGTGCCGTGGAACGAGGCGAAGTGCTCGTCACCGTCAGCGGGTCGCCCGAGCTCCTGCAGCGTTCGCGCCGCATCCTCGAGCAGCATGGCGCGCTCCGCTTCCGCCACGAGCAGACCGGCGAAGCGATCTAGAGGGCAGCCACTCCTCGCACGTACACACCCTTCGGAGTGCCAAGCACGCGGAGATCTTTGAGCGGGTCGCCGTCGACGAAGACGAGATCGGCCCAGCAGCCCGCGCCGATGCGACCGGCTTTCTCCAGGCCCACGACCTCCGCCGCGCGGCTTGTCGCGGCGACGAGCGCTTCCTCCGCCGAGAGGCCGCACTCGGCGAGGAGCGCCGGCTCCATCGCGAAGCGGTCGTGCCGCGTGAACGGTGCACCAGCGTCGGTGCCGGTCGCGATCCGCACGCCCGCCTTGTGGGCCATCCGCAGGCCCTCGCGGTGACGTTCGGAGACCGCGCGGGTCCGCTCGACGATTACAGGATCGAGCGCGTCCGCATGCTCCAGGAGGGAATGGACCACGAGGAGCGTGGGAACGATTGCCACGTCGCGCTCCTTGATGAGTCGCACAGTCTTCTCGTCGAGAAGCGTCGCGTGCTCGATCGAGTCGATCCCCGCCTCCGCTGCGACGCGCATCCCGCCCGAGCCGTGCGCGTGCGTGGTAATGCGGAGCCCGGCCTTGTGCGCTTCGGCGACCGCGGCCGCCGTCTCCTCCGGGGTGTACTGCGAGACCTCCGGTGGCGCGCCCTCACCGAGGATGCCGCCCGTCGAAAAGAGCTTGATCACCTTCGCGCCGGCCGCGACCTGCTCCCGTACCGCCTTGCGCACCTCGTCGGGCCCGTCGGCGATCCGCCCGACCTCGAAGCCATGGCCACCGGTCGTCGTGACGCCGCGGCCGCACGCCACGATGCGCGGCCCTTCGAGCAAACCCTTCTCGATCGCGCGGCCGAGGTCGATCACCATCGTTCCGTTCGCGCTTAGGTCGCGCACGGTCGTGACGCCCGCGCGCAGAGCAGCACGCGCGTTGCGAAACGCTTTGAGCGTCGCGAGCCCGTCGGACTGCCGCACCTCGGCTCCGAAATTCGGCTCGCCGTCCAGCGTGAGATGGCAGTGGCAGTTGATCATCCCCGGCAACACGAACCGGCCGGGTGATGGGACGACCTCGGAGTGCTTGTCCTGCGGCGTTCTTGGGATCGCGTTCCGCTGACCGACCCACGCGACGTCGCCGCCGTCGATGACGATCGCGGCGTTGGTCATGGTCCGCGCGCCGTCGAAGAGGCCGTCGACCTCGAAGACTGTCCTCACCCTGCAGGCAGTATCGTCCGCCGATGCCCGACGCGCTCATCGAGCGTCTTCGCGCGCGCGGCTTCGTCCTTCCCGACTACGAGGGCGGCGGGCTCCTCAACGTCGCCGCCACGGTGCTCGATGTCCTCGGTGTGCGCGACCAGACCGATCCACCGCCGCTTCGCGCCCTCGAGCCGTCACTTCGCGAGGGGGTTCGACAGGTCGTTCTCGTTCTCGCGGATGGGCTCGGCCTGGCGCAGCTGCGCGCACTCTGCACCGCCGGCGACATGCCGTTCGTCGCGTCGATAACCGAGCGTGCGCGACGGCACGATCGCGCGCAGCTCATCGAGGCGACGACCGTCTTTCCTTCGACCACGGCAGCGGCGATCACGACGCTCCACACGGCTCGGACACCCCAGGAGCATGGGAACCTCGCCTACTTCGTTTGGCTCGAGGAGTTCGCGCAGGTGACGCAGATGCTGCGCTGGGGGCCCGCCGTGCACCGGCGCGGCTCTTACTTTGACGACACGCGTTTGGACCCACGCGATTACGTCAGGGTCGGTTCGATCTATCCGCGACTTCGCCGGGCCGGGGTGGCGGCATACGTCATCCAGCCGGAGCCATTCCGACTCGAGGCGATGGATCGCATGCACGCCGCTGGGGCCGATTACGCCGGGTACTACCTGCCGTCGTCGATGAGCGTTCGGCTGCGAGATCTCCTCGAGCAACGGCCCTGGGGCGATGGGCCCGCCTACGTGTACGCGTACTGGGCGGGGATCGACTCGGTCGCGCACGTCTCGGGGCCGCAATCGAAGGAGCATGCCACCGAGGCCGCCCTCTTCGACAGGGCCCTCGAGCGCGCGCTCGCGTCGCGGCCGCCGGGCGACACGCTGGTCCTGCTCACGGCCGATCACGGGCATTCGTTCACCGACCCGTTCAAGCTCATCGACCTCATTGGCGACGAGCAGCTGCGGTCAATTCTGCGGAACCCGATCGCCGGGGAGCCGCGCCTCGCATTCCTTCACACGGATCAGCCCGATCGCGTGAAACAGCACCTCGAGCGCCGCTATCCCGACACGTTCTTCTTCCTCGATCGCGATGAGGCCATCGCGGCCGGGCTCTTCGGGCGCGGTGACCCCAAGGTCGCGCGGCGGCGGATCGGGGAAGTCCTCGCGATGCTCGGCGGTGATCGCGCGGCGAGCATCGTGAAAGTGGATGGCCAGACCTTCCGACATCGCGGCTCGCATGGGGGGATGAGCCCCGAAGAGATGCGAATCCCAATCCTCGCGTGGCGTGCGTGACGAGTGGCTGTGTCTCTGGTGGGTCTACCGCTCAACGCGAAACACTTCGCGATGTCCCACCGAGCCGGTGGTAAGGTGACGCGACCGTCTGCGATGTGTTTCGTCCATGGTGAAGGAAGAGACGATGCGATGCCGTAGTGAATCCAGCGACCGACGCCATTGCAATTGGCTGAATCGGTCTCCGTCGCAATGAATTTGCCGCCCACTTCGATATAGCCATACGTCCCGTCATGACATGCGTACCCGTGCCCGCCGGGGTCCTGGGGAGAAACCTCGTCGGTCACCAGGGTCCAGCTCCAGTCATCGCGCCGGTGGTATTCGATCCGATAGACCGCAGTGCCTCCGATGGTCCGCCCATCGCTGTAAGCGACGCGCACTTTGTCCCACTGCTCGATGGTCATGACGAATGCGGGAAAGTCAGGGCGGAGGCGTAGCGCGATCAATTGCACGACCGCGATGGTGAGCGCCAGCACCGCCAAGGTCGAGAGAGCGGCCGCCCATCGCCTCATGTCCTTGATGGTCACACGCCTCTGTGACTCGATCAAAAAGAGTTCGCTGGGCTGGAACAACGAAGCCACAGGGCAAAATGGCCCGCCGTCCCGATAGGATTCGCTGAGTGGCTACGACGTCGTATCTCCAAGAGCTCGCGGGCGGGATGGTCGCGGCCGCCGCGTTCGAGGACGACGACGCGGCTGTCGCGGCGGTGAAGCTGCTGCGCGAATCCGGTGTGCACGAGCAGGACATCTCAGTGATCGCGCGCGACCGGCGCCGGGCCGAGCAAATCGCCGGAGACCGGGCGTGGCTCCCCGGTAAGGGATGGAGCGGGCTCATGGTGCGACTCCGGAAGATGATCAACGGTGGCCTTCCGAAAGACATCACGAGCCGCTACGCGAAGGCACTCCGTTCGGGACAGATCGTGGTCATCGCCGCGGCCGGCGATCAGCCACCGGACACGATCGCCGCCCTCATGGGGCAGGCGGGCGGAAGCCTCGTCGAGATGTGGTGGCAGCAACCCACGCTGCTCTTCGCGCCGCCGGAGCTCGCCGGGCCCTTTTAGCGGCGATCCGCGGCAGCGATCCTCTCGAACGCGCTCGCGAGCGTTTCGGTCTCGCGCTCGGTCAAGTGATCGGCGAAGTGCTGCGCGACCGAACGAAAGAACTCGGGCGCCGCGCGCCGCAGCTTCTGGCGTCCCTTCGCGGTGAGCGCAAGGAGTTGACCTCGGCCATCCGTTGGACAGACCCGGCTAGCGATCAAGCCGAGCGCCTCCAGGCGATCGACTGCCCGTGTCAGCCCGCTCTTGGTGAGCGTCGAACCAAGCGCGAGGTCCGTGGGGCGGATGCCTTGTTCGCCAGCCTCGTTGATGATCGCGAGCAGATGGTGTTCCGCCAGTGCCAGCCCGGCCTGACGCTGGAGATCGCGGTCCATGGCTCGAGCGACCACAACTGAGCCGACCATAAAAGCGCGCCACGCGCGAAACTCGCCCGGCTTGAGGCGACGCTTAGCGGTCCTCGGAATAACTTGCGTAGGCAACTAGTTGATTGTAGCAGCAACTAAAGCCGGTGACACCGGCGAGAGGAAACATATGTTCTGGTACATCGATCCGTCCCACACCGCAGTGAACTTTTCGGTGAAGCACATGATGCTGAGCACCGTTCGCGGCAGCCTCGGCAAAGTTCGCGGCCGCATCGAGCTTGATGCAGCGCAGCCCGAGAAGGGTGACTTCGAGATCGCAGCGAGCGTAAGGGGAATCAATACAGGGGACCCGAAGCGCGACGGCCACCTCCAGTCGGCCGACTTCTTCGATGCGGAGAAGTATCCGGAGGTCACGTTCAAGAGCAACGCTATCTTCCCGAAGGGGAATGGCCATTACACGGCAAGCGGCGAGCTCACCATTCGCGAGGTCACCAGGCCCGTGAGCTTCGATATCGAGCTGATCGGTGTCGTGGAGAACGGTCAGGGCGGGCAGCACCTGGGTGCGGCCGCGACCATCACCATCGACCGGAGCGATTTCGGTCTCACCTGGAACATGCCGATCCCGAACGGCGTACTCGTCGGCGAGAAAGTGAAGATCGAGGTCGATCTCGAAGCGGTCGACGAAGCGACGGCCAGGACGAGAGGCCTCGCGGCGTAGCGCGGCTCACCTAGTTATTCAGGCCCCGTGGTGGGATCCACCACGGGGCCGTCCTTTTGCCGGGCGTTGAGGGCGGAGTTCACGCGGTCCGCCGCGGAATCGGCCTTGGCGCTCAACGTGATCGGTAGCGCCTCGAGGCGCGCGTCAGAGACGAGCTCCGCGATAAGTCCGTCGTCTCCGCCCACGAACGTCGAGTCAAAGTCGATCTCGGTCGCGACGAACCACGCACGATCTTCGGGCCACCAAAGATTCGGCGACTGATCGAACGGGAACGGGTCCATCGGTGTCTCGAGCGCGCGATCGATGGTGCCGCTGTAGAGCAGATAGTTCCGGCTGGGCAGCTGGACTCTTTCGCGGACTCCGCCGTCGTTGAGGCCGCCGAAACCCTCCCACATCGCGAACCAGCAACGGTCGGGTGTGGTCGTCGCTTTCCTCAGGTGGTCGACCAGGATGCGCCGGTGCCCTAGGTGGAGCGTTCCCATTCTTGGTTGGTTCCTGCGGTTGTAATCGACCGACCGCGTTTGACCTCGGGGAGCGGCGATCATGTGAAATTGCATTTCGGGATGGACGATGCGACCGGTGCGCGCCGCGACGTCGCTCCATCGCTCGCGGCGAGACCCGTCCACCTCAACCGGATGGAAGAGACGCGCGTACGCCCCGAAACCTCCCGGGATCACCGATCCGATGTCCTGCCCGAACGGGTGCAGCCGCGGGCCGATCCAGGCTGCGGATGAAACGTCGTGCAGCCAACCGAATCCGGCACCCCAGGTGCTCGCCGTGCTTCCTCCGTCTTCGTCGAATGTGATCCGACTGGGCGGCTTGCGGCGAAACAGGCGCAGCTTCATTCGTCACTCATAGCGGAGGGCGCTGAGCGCGGACATGCGCATCGCGCGCCGGGCAGGCAGGAATCCGGCGAGCAACGCGACTGCTAGCGCGAGGGCGAGCGCGCCAAGCGCGAGATCCGGACCGACCACGAAGATCGCTGCCGGATTCGTCCGCGGATTCAGCTGGCGGATGATGCGATCGATGAGCTGACCGCCAGCGAGCCCGAGCGCGAGCCCGAGGATCCCACCGAACACGCCGACGTACGCAGCCTCCACGAGGAACAGCGCGCGAATGTCGCGCGGCGACGCCCCCACCGCTTTCATGATCCCGATCTCGCGTGTCCGCTCGAGCACGGACATGACCATCGTGTTCGCGATCCCGATCGCGGCGACGAGCAGCGCGACGCCGCCGATGCCGGCGAGGATCCCCTTGAACACACCGAACCCCTGATCGATCTGCTCGACGACCTGCTTCAGCGAGAACGAGGAGAAGCCGAGCTCCTGTACCGCCTTGACGATGTCCGCCACGTTCGTCGAGTCGTCGGCCTCGACCGCGAGGCCGCTGTACCCGGTCGTTTCGCGGATGGCGTCCGGGGTGAGCCCGCGGTTCTCCGCACCGGCGAGCAGTGCGTCGTCGAGTGGAATGCGGAAGGATGTCTGGGACGCCTGCTCGTCGAAGACCCCGACGATCTTCACCGCGTAATCGCGTGGTGTGCCGCTCCCGCCGATCCGCGTGCTACCAAGCTTTACGGCCCCGCCGACCCGCATGGTCACCGACCTGCCGACGGCCGCGCCAGCGTTCGGCGCGACGAGGCGCGCAATGTTGCCCGGTATGACGGCGACGGCGCGGTCACCTACTTCGATGTGCCGTCCGGCAAGCAGATCGCCCCGATCGACGGGCGCGCCCGGCTCGATGCCCTGCGGACGGATGGTCGCGTCGTCGCCGCCTTCGACGACCATGCCGAGCGGCGCGTCGAACTGCCGGTAGACACCATCGACGTGCGCGACGCTCTTCAGCTTTGCGACCGTGTCGTCGGTGATCGTGCGCGGCACCGCGGAGAGCCCATTGGCGCCGGGCTGGAATGGCTGGACGGTCACGAGGCGTAGGTCTCCGATGGAGAAGATCGAACGGCGCACGTTGTCTTCCGCCCCCGTCGCGAGGGCGATGAGAAGGACGACGAGCGCTGTGCCGATCGCGACGCCGGCCGTCGTGAGGCCGGAGCGAAGCCGCGCGCGGCCGTAGTTGCCGAGCGACATCCCGAGAAGATCGCGTGTCCTCACCCGTCCACCACCCTGCCGTCGCGCATGCTGATCGTGCGCTGGGCATGCGAGGCGATCAGCGCGTCGTGTGTGACGAGAAGGACCGTTTGCCCTTGCGCGTGTAGCTCCTCGAACAGCGCGATCAGCGCGGCGCCGTTCACGCTGTCGAGATTCCCGGTCGGCTCATCCGCGAGCAGGATCGCCGGATCGCCGATGAGGGCGCGCGCCACGGCCGCGCGTTGCAGCTCTCCACCTGAGAGCTCGTTCGAGCGGTGGTCGGCGCGCGCGCTCATGCCGAGGCGGTCGAGGATCGCGCGAGCTCGTCGGACCCGCTCGGCGGCCGGCACGCCCGAAAAGGCGAGCGGCAGCGCGACGTTGTCGACGACGCTGAAGCGGGGAAGCAGGTTGAAAGCTTGGAAGACCATGCCGACACGCTTGCTGCGGTGTCGTGCCAGGGCGACCTCGTCCAGCTTCGCGAGGTCCTCACCGTCGACACGCACCGTTCCGCCGGTCGGCCGCTCGAGGCCGGCGACGACGTTGAGCAGAGTGGACTTGCCGGAACCGGACGGGCCCATTACGGCCACGAACTCGCCGCGCCGAATTCCGAGCGTGACGCCGGCGAGCGCTGCGACGGTCGTCCGGCCGGATGCGTAGGTGCGCTCGAGGTCCAACGCCTCGACGGCCAGCGGAGCGTTCACTGTGGTCAAGTCTGCCCGATGCGTGCGACCATCCCCGCGTGCGGGTGATCAAACCCGAGATGCGAAAGCCTACGAGGAGCGTCGCCGACATCTTCTCCGGCGAGGTTGACTCGTTCACCGCGGTCGGAGGCGAGCACAGCTCCGATCTTCGATTGTCGGAGATCCATTTCAAATCTGGCGCGCGCAACCGCTGGCACACGCACACGACCGATCAGATCCTCATGTGCACCGACGGCGACGGCATCATCGCGACCGACGCCGAGCAGCACGATCTCACTCCGGGCGTGATCGTCCTCATCCCCAAGAACACGCGGCACTGGCACGGCGCCAAGCCGGGCAAGGACATGACCCACTGGTCCATCCTCGGGCCTGCGGATACGCAGATCGCGGACTAGCGTCCGCGACGCGCGATGACGACGCTGATCGCGACCGTGAAAGACCCCGCGGCGAGCGTGACCAGGATCGCGAGAAGAGTGGTGCGGCCGGCAAGTATCTCGAATGCGCTCGCGAGGAACGCGAGCCCGTTGAAGACGAGCGCCATCACGTTCGGTAAGCGCATGTCGTCCCAATGCAGCGAGCGAAGCTCCTGGATCCCTATCACCGCGTAGCCGAAGCACGCGGCACCTGCGAGCCGGTACACGTACTCGTCCGTTCCCCTGTAGCCCATGACTGACGCGAATTGCCCCGCCGCCTGCGGTCCCAGACCAAAGACAGCCGCTGAGAGCGTCGCGAGCGCGAGGACGACCGCCGCCCACGTTGCGACATTGCGCGGACCCGCGACGGCGCCGCGGTGCGCGACGAGAATTTGAGCGACGGCCCACGCCACGACCACCGCCCACAGCGAAACGACCACGACGATCCCGGCGATCTGATTGCTCACGAACGAAACGAATCCGGCGAGGAAGACGAGCACCGTGAACGCATAGGAGCCGAGGACTACGAAGCGGATCGGGGACCAGAGGCCGTTCCGGACGCCGAGGGCGAGAGCGACCGCATACCCGACCATCGCCGCGCCGCCCAGCTCGTAGATAAAGGTGTCGTCGCCCGAAAGACCTGCGAAGCGGGCGAACGGTCTCGGAAAGACGTAGAGCGGTAGGCCAAGCGCGAGCGAGCCCACCAGAGGGAGTGCGAGCGCGACTCGCTCGAACGGGCCTATGCGCGAAGGAGCCGGCCTGTCCAGATCCAGAACGCCGGGACGAGGATGACGGACGCGAGCCCGCCGCTCACGAGGATGAGACCTTCGTATGCCGCGACCGTCGCGAAAAAGAGGACGATGAGGTCAAGTCCGCCGAGCGCTGCGAGCCACCCGAGATTCCGCGGCCACGACGCGTTGCCCGCGACGATCTCAAGCCCAAGGGTCAACGCCCAGAGCCCGGCGAGCCCGAAAGTCGCGAGGCCGCGGGGATCAGTCGGCGAGAGGTCGTTCGTCGCGATGCCCTGTTCGACCGCGATCGCCGCAAAAGTGCCATGCGCCGCCGAGAGAAGGCCGTACCCGACTCCGAGCGCCGTGAGCCACCAGCGCGCATCACCGCCAATTCGCGCGGCCGCCGACGTCGTCGCGATCGTCGCAGAGAGTCCCGCGCCCGCGATGAGCGCCCACGCGAGAGCCGCCGCCTGCGTGTTCTCCGGGTGATTCCGAACGAACCCGAGAAACACGACCGCATAGACGAGCGAGAACGCCGCGATGAGATATGCCTGGAATCCAGCACGCCGTGAGAACGGTCGATCGATCGGCATTCGCCGGCGATGCTAGAGCGAGAGTAGCGGTGCGGGTGGCACGGCGCAGGGGATCGCTCGTGACGCGCGGGTGCCCCGGGGACCCGGCTCCGCGGCCGCGAAGCGGGCCGCGGGTCGCCGGGGAGGGTGCGCGGAGCGAGCGATCCCCGTAGCCGGGACAGGACCCGCACCGGCTCCCGACTAGATCTCCCGCGAGCGGAAGCTGTAGATCGCCAGAGCGAGCATCACGGCGATCCACGCAATCGCCCACGCTATGTATGGAGCGGGCGGCGGCTCTGCTGAGAAGAACGGATTCGCGGCCACGGCGGGCCCGAGCTGCGACTGGGCCGCGATGACGATCGAGGGCTCGAGGCTCCAGACGGCTCCGCGCCAGAGCCCGTCCGTCGGCAGGATGAGCTTCGTCGCGGTACCGACGTGCGTGACGGTGGCGTTGTTGAATGCGGCGCCGACCCCGCCGACGATCCCGCCCATCCACGCGATGCCGAACAGGATCGCGGCGATGACTCCGCCGACCATGCCGGCGAGTCGCGTCGAGAGCATCAACGAGAAGGTGAGGATCACGACCCCTTCGCCGAGGACGAAACCTAAGAACTCGATCGGATGCGGGGGTTGATAACCGCTGACGGCCTGTACCGCGATCAGCTCGACGACCGCCGCGGCGAGGCCGTAAGCGACGACGAGTGCGACCAGGCCGACCCACTTTCCGAGGACGTACTCGGCGCGCGCGATGGGCCGCGCCAGGATCGCGAGGGCGATCCCCGATTCGAGCTCGCCCGAGACCGCCGGGGACGCGACAAAGACCGCGGCGAGCGAAAGCACCCAGCTGAACATGAACATCACGAGGATGAGGAGCTGCGAGACGATCGTCCTCTTCTGGGCATCGGACAGAGGCTGCCCGCCGCTGCGCAGGTCTTCGATGCGCGACACGCCCCAGACGGTCAGGGCGATGACCACGAGCGTCAGCAGCACGAGCGCGAGCAGGAGTCGGCGGCGCGCCGCCTCGCTGACGACCTGACGCGCGACGACGAGCACCGACCTCACGTCATTGCCCCAGGAGGCTCAGGAAACGCTCTTCGAGCGATTCATGCTGCGGCTCGACCGCGTAGATGCGTGCGCCTGACGCGACGATCGCGCTGACGAGCTCCGGGATCCGCTCGTGGTCGATGCCCTTGATCACGACCGCTCCGTCCGCGCCGTCGTCGAGCTCGCCGAAACGGGCCATCCCCGCGCGTGTCTCGCGCGAAACACCGGTGGCACGTACCCGCACGGACGACGTTCCCAGAAGCTGCGCGAGGTCTCCCTGAGCCACCACCTTGCCGCGATCGACGATCGCCACCGCGTCGCAAACCTGCTCGACCTCGCTCAGGAGGTGCGAGTTGAGGAACACCACGGTCCCTCTGTCGCGGAGGCCGCGGATGATCTCGCGCACGTCGTGGCGGCCGACCGGGTCGAGCGCGCTCGTCGGCTCGTCGAGCAGGACGACCGCGGGATCGTCGAGCAGCGCCACCCCGAGCCCGAGCCGTTGCTGCATCCCCTTCGAGAACGTGCCAACACGCGAGCCTCCCCGATCCGCAAGGCCCACGGTGGCGAGGATCCTGTCGATCTCGGCCGCCCAGCGCGATCGCTCCAGCCCAGCCAGCTCGCAATGAAGCGCCAGCACCTCGCGCGCGGTGAGCCAGGATTGATATCGGAAGAGCTCCGGGAGGTAGCCGATCTTATGCAGGGAGGCCTTGCTGCCGAAGCTGGCGCCCGCGAGCGAGCCGCCCCCCGCGGTCGGTCGGGCGAGTCCGACAAGGATCTTGACGGCGGTGGTCTTCCCGGCGCCGTTCGGCCCGAGGAATCCGAAGACGCCGCTCGTGACCGAAAGCGAAAGGTCGTCGAGAGCGACGACCTTTCCATAACGCTTGGTGACGTGGGCAAGCTCGATCGCGGCCGCGGACGCCACCTACTTCATCGAGTTGGCGACATCGAGGGCCTGCCGCTCTGTCAGA
>VBEU01000113.1 GCA_005883775.1 Chloroflexota bacterium
ACCCACGTGCGCACATGAATGCTGAAACCAGAGAGCGTCCCGGTGACCTTGCCCTCTCGGAGCGCGGCCAGGAGCTCCTGCGGCGTCACGAACGGCGCGACGTCCACGTAAGCACGGCCGATCTCGATCGGGCGGTGCGAATCGCTGCCGACGCCGCCCGGGAGATCGTGCTCCCGTGCGAATTCGAGCGCACGTACGTTGCTCGACGTTGCGACCTCGCGTGCGTTGAATACCTCCACGACATCGAGCTTCGGTGCGACCCGCTCGAGCACCGATCGGCGGAGATGCCGGCGTCGGTTTCGACTGAAGGGATGGGGCACGTACGCGAGCCCGCCCTGTTCGTGAATGAGGTCGATGGTGTGCTCCGCGGTGAGTCCGGACGCGACTTTCTTTTCCAGATAGAGCCCGACCAGCTCGCCATCGGCGGTCGTGATCTCTTCACCCACGATCACCTGAAGGCCGGGGTCGGTCTCGCGCAGCCGAAGACCGCCTTCGACGGTGTCGTGATCGGTGATGCATACCGCTCCAAGCTGCGCCTCGCGGGCGAGCTCGGCGAACTCGGCCAGAGACACGCGACTATCCCGCGAGTACTCGGTATGCATGTGCATGTCCAGCCTGATCCGGTCCACGAAGCGACTGTGCCGCAGTTCGCGTGCCGCCGATCTCCGTCAGCCCGTTAAGCCGCCTCGGCCGGTCTCGGCGAACGCGAGCACCTCGATGACATTGCCCGCGGCTGCAGCCGTGTCACTGTCGAGCTTCGAGTCGCCGAGGGCCAGCGTCACCCACGCCGCGGTCTTTGCGTCGACGGCCGGGTGGCGGCGATCACGTGCCTCTCGGATGCGGTCGAACGCTGCCGCGAGATGCTCCTTACTGTCGCGCCGCAGGTCGCGCCCGTGGTCACGCAGCTGCGCGTCCACTCCGCAGGCCTCGATCATGGCGCGCAGGAGCGCAGGGTCGGATCCCGAAAGGACCCGAACGACATCCGCGGCTATCTGGTCGTTCGTCGCGCCGAGGGCATCGAACGTCCGAACACGGAGGTCGTGCTCCTCGTCCATCAAGTGCCGCATGAGTTCGGCCTTGTCGGGAAACTGGTGATAGAAGGTGCCGATCCCCACACCCGCAGCGCGGCAGATCTGGTGAACGCTCGCCGCGTACCCCGCTTGAGCAAAGGTCTGTCGTGCGGCGGACAAAAGTCGCGCGCGCTTCTCCTGCGGGCGGCGCTGGGCCCGCTCCGTCGTTCGATCGGTCAGGACACAGACTGTGTCCCAGGCGGAGGTGGTCCCGCAACCTTCGTGTGGTCCCCTTCATTTGGAGGGGAGCGCAAACTCCTCGGGTGGCGGCCCGAGAGGTGGTCCGGGACGATCTAGACCTGCAGCGTGGCGCGATCGCGATCCTCGACCCGGACGGGATCGTCACGTGGGCCGACGAAGCGTGGGCAACTCTGAAGAGCCAAACCGATCTCCCTGGCGTACCGATCGGGAAGAATCTCGTCGAGACGTACCGCAAGCGCGACGAACCTATCCTGCAGGCGGTCGCCAACGCGATCGTGGCACTCTTCGAAGGCAAGGCAACCTACTTTGAGATCGAGCATGGCGCCAGGAGCGAGGGACGCTCCTATCTCACATCAGCGGCGGCGCTTCGGGGGGACCGGGCCGGCGCGGTCCTGATCCACCGGGTCGTGAGCGGGAAGCTCCGAGCGAACGTTCCGCCATCGGCCGACGCGAGGACGCAACACAGCGACGTCATCGAGCGGCTGACGCCCAGAGAGCGCCAGGTACTCGAGGTCATGGCGGCCGGTCTCGACAACCGTGCGATAGCGGCGAAGCTCCGGATCGAGTACACGACCGTCCGCGGCCACGTCCGTGCCGTGATAGAGAAGCTCGGGGCGCGCTCGCGTCTGGAGGCCGTCGCCCGGGCATACCGAAACGGCTGGGTGCCAAAAGGGTGAGTATCCGCAGACCTGCGCCCGACGCCCCGAAGTTCCCGGTCCCGAGCCACGTCGCCCTTCTCCACCACGGGGAAGCCGACCTGCGCGTCGCGGCGCTCGAGTTCATGCGGGAGGCGGTCGATCGCTCGGATGAAGCATTGCTCTGCTTCGGTGAGCCAGGCGTGGGTGAGCGGCTCTTGCGCGATCTCGAGCTATATATGGGCCGCGAGCTCTCGGCCGATCGCCGAGCCGGTCGCATCCTGGTGGGAGAGGCCAATCCGGACGTAGACCAGCAGCTCGAGAATTTCATCGCCCCCCTCGAAGCGTTCCGCGCGAGCGGATATGCGCTCGTGCGGTTCATCGGGATCGTCGCCTGGAACGTTCGGAACTTCCCGCCGCCGGAAGATTTCCTGTGGTTCGAGTCGAAGATGAACGAGGTCATGGCCGGCTTCCCGGTTGTCGGTCTCTGCCCCTATGACCTCGGGCGCATACCCGTTCGCGCGGTCGCTTATGGCGCACTCGAGACCCATCCCTTCGTGATGAGCGATGGAGTGCTGCGCGACAACCCGCAATTCATCCCGCCCGATCGTTACCTGCGCGAACGATTGCTCGGGCTTCCTTGGCTCGAGAGCGAAGAGCCCTAGCTCAACCGAGCTTCGGCAGACCGTCGAGGGCGTGGCCGATGTAGCCAAACGCGATGAAGCCGAGGACCGCAAGACAAACGAAGAAAGCGAAGATCCAGAGCAGGAACGCGGTGTTCCGTACCTGGGTGCTGTCGTCCTTGACGCGCTTCGCTTGTTACTTCTCCTCCATCGACTTCGCGATGGCGGCGAGGAACTCCTTGTTCGTCTTGGTCTTGCCGAGCCGTTGCAGGAGGAGCTCGGTGCCTTCGATCTGGCCGACGGCCGAGAGCATCTTCCGCAGCAGGATCACCTGCCGCATGACCTCGGGTGCGAGCAGCATCTCCTCGCGGCGCGTGCCGGAGGCCGGGATGTTGATCGCCGGGAAGGTGCGGCGCTCCTGGAGCTTGCGGTCGAGGATCATCTCGGAGTTGCCGGTCCCCTTGAACTCTTCGTAGATCACGTCGTCCATGCGGGACCCCGTGTCGACGAGGCATGTGGCGAAGATCGAGAGCGATCCGCCGCCTTCGATGTTTCGCGCGGCGCCGAAGAAGCGCTTGGGTGGGTAGAGCGCGACCGGGTCCATGCCACCGGACAGCGTCCGGCCGGATGGCGGGACCGCGAGGTTGTACGCGCGTGCGAGACGAGTGATCGAGTCGAGGAGAATGACCACGTCGCGGCCGGTCTCGACGAGGCGCTTCGCGCGCTCCAGCGCGAGCTCCGCGACGCGGGTGTGGTTCTCGGTGGGCTCATCGAACGTGGACGAGAAGACCTCGCCCTTGATGGATCGACGGATATCGGTCACTTCCTCGGGTCGCTCGCCGACGAGGACGACCATGATGTGGACGTCCTGGTGATTCCCGGAGATGCCGTTTGCGATGTCCTTCAGCAACTGCGTCTTGCCGGCCTTCGGCGGCGACACGATGAGTGCGCGCTGCCCGTAGCCGAGGGGGTTTACGAGGTTGATGAGGCGCTGGCTGAGGTTCGTGCTGTCGACCTCGAGGTCGAACATCTCGTCCGGGAAGACCGGCACGAGGTTCTCGAACACGGGCCGGCGCTTTGCCTGCTCAGGGTCGATGCCGTTGACCGCCTCGACGCGCAGCAGGCTGAAGTACTTCTCACTGTCCTTCGGCGGTCGCGTCTGGCCGGTCACGAAGTCGCCCGTCCGAAGACCGAGGCGGCGCACCTGACTCGAGCCGACGTACACGTCCTCTGGTGAGGGGAGGAGGGAGCGGCGCCGCAGGAAACCGAAACCGTCTTCGACGATCTCGAGGATGCCCTGCGCGAAGATGTTGCCCTGGACCTCGGTCTGGGCCTGAAGGATACGGGTGATGAGGTCCTGCTGGCCGAGGCCGGCCGCGCCTTCGACGTTGAATTCCTTCGCGATCTCCGCGAGCTCTTTCTGCTTTTTCTCGTTGAGCTCGGTGATCGTGTAGAACTTGCGGCTGGGTGCGGGAGGCGGGCCCTCGCGCCGTGTGGCCGTGGCGGTGGCTGTGCCACCGTTCGTTGCGGGACCGTTCGTGGCGGGGCCGTTCGACGCGTTCGTGGCGGGGGTTTCTTTGGTGGTGGGAGTGTCGAGTGGGGTGGGTTCTGGATTGTCCAAGCGGTGTGTTCGCTCCTTAGTTTGCCTGCGGCCTTGTCGCCCAGGTCTCTGGCTTCGTGGGTCCGGTGGGCGCATTAGGTGCGCGCGCATCCGGCTCGTGAGAAAGAGGGGAAAGGTTGCGTAAGCCAGTATACAACGGCATGCCGAGGCTGACCACCGCCCAGACCGCTGAGCTCGCTTCGCTCTCGCGGGACATCCACGCGCATCCCGAGCTCGCCTACGAGGAGCGTCATGCCGTGGCCGCGATCAGCGCAGTGCTCGAGCGCGCCGGCCACCGGGTCGAGCGCGGCATCGGCGGTCTCGAGATGGCTGCGGTCACAATCTGATAGCGATCAGCAACGTGGGTGCCTACCTGATCGCGGCGGCGAGCGCAGCGCGGCTCGAGGTGGGCGTCGAGCTGATCGGCACGCCGGCTGAAGAGAACGGCGGCGGCAAGATCGAGCTCCTACGTAAAGGCATCTTCGATCGGATCGTCGCCGCGCTTTCGTCACACCCCGCCGGGCAGGGCGGCTGGTCGGTGAGCGGTACGGGTCTCGGCGTCGTCGGCAAACGCGTGACCTTCACCGGCGTTGCCTCGCACGCCGGGTCTGCACCCGAGAAGGGGCGCAATGCGCTCAACGCCGTCATCCGGTTCTTCGTCGGCATCGACGGATGGCGTCAGCAGCTCGAGACCGACTCGCGCGTGCATGGCTACATCAGCGACGGCGGCAAAGCGATGAACGTCGTGCCCGCGCGGGCCGAGGCGATCTTCGGCTTGCGTGCGAAGGAGCGCGGGAGCCTCGACGGGATGGTCGAGCGTTTCGGTGAGATCGCGAAGGGCGCCGCGCTCCTCACCGGCACGAAGGTCGAGATCGCCGAATACCTTCCGTATTACGAGCCGGTCAAGGCGAACCTCGCGCTCGGGGACGTGATCACCGAAGAGCTCCGGCGCCTGGGGGTGACGCCGGAGCGCGGCGTCCTCGTCACCGCTTCCACGGACCTTGGCAACGTGTCGAGCAAGGTACCGACGGACTGGGTCCGTTTCCCGGTGAGCGAGAAGCCCGTGCCGGGTCATTCCGACCGGATGCGCGACGCGAGCATCAGCGACCTCGCGCACCGCAATGCGATGATCACCGCCGAGGCGCTCGGGTCGGCCGCCGTCGGGATCGCGACCGACAAGGCACTGCGCGATCGGATCGCCAAATGAACGACTCGCTCCGCAACGACCTCATCAGGCTGTCCCGCGAGATCAACGCCGACCCCGAGCTGGCATACAAGGAGGAGCGCGCGGTCGGCCGCATCACCGCACTTCTCCAAAAGCACGGCCACGAGGTCGAGCGGAACCTCGGAGGGCTTCCGACCGCGTTCCGCGCGCGGGTCGGTCCGCCGGGTCCGGCCGTCGCGCTCCTCGCTGAGTACGATGCCCTCCCGGACGTCGGGCACGGCTGCGGCCACAACCTCATCTCGATGACCATCGTCGGCGCATTCCTCACCGCGGCCGCAAAGGCGACGGATCTGCAGACGGGGATCGAGCTCGTGGGCACGCCGGCAGAGGAGAGCGGTGGCGGAAAGATCGACCTTCTCGACAAGGGTGTGTTCAAGAACACCGTGGCAGCGCTTTTCTCGCATCCCGGCGCCGGCGGTCAGTGGAGCGTGAGCGAGAGGCTCCTCGGGATCTCGGTGAGGCGGGTCATCTACGAGGGCCTGGCGTCGCACGCCGCCGTCTCGCCGCAGAAGGGTCGCAACGCACTCACCGCGCTCATCGCGCTTTTCGTGGCGGTCGACGGTTGGCGGCAGCACCTTCCGTCTACGGCGCGGGTCCACGGGATCGTCCGCGAGGGTGGGGTCGCCTCGAACATCATCCCCTCGCGCGCCGTGGGCGACTTCGGCCTCCGCGCCGCGGAGATGGAAGCACTGAAAGAAATGGTCGCGATGTTCGAGGACATGGCGAGGGGCGCGGCGCTCCAGACCGGCACGAAGGTCAAGATCGAGGAGGAGATGCGTCCATACCTGCCGGTCGAGGCGAACCCGATCCTCGGCGAGGCGCTAGCGCAGGAGCTCGTCCGCCGCGGGAAGTCGCCGTCTCGGGGACATCTGGTGACCGCGTCCGGCGACATCGGGAACGTGTCGCAGAAGGTGCCGACGGACTACATCGGCTTTCCCGTGAGCGCGGAGGAGATACCGGGCCACTCCCATCGGATGCGCGAGGCGTCGGTGAGCGACTACGCCCATGACAGCGCGTTCGTGGTCATCGACTCGCTTGCGGCCACGGCGCTTAAGGTCGCCACCGACAAGACGTTCCGTGATTCGCTCCGCAAGTGACGAGCGATCTGGGCGCGCGCAATCGCGCATCGCGCGACCGCCTGGCGGCGGTGACCGCACGCCTCGGTGGTCGGAGCGTCGAGCTGCCCGGGGGTTGGACGGCCGCGGCGGTCCTCGCGCATCTCGCCTTCTGGGATGCGTTCGTCGCGGCTCGGCTCGAGAAGTTCGCGCGCGATCGTGGACCGATGGAGCCCGGGAGCGACGCGTTGACCGACCTCATGAACGCGGCCGGCCTCCCGCAGTGGCTGGCGCTTCCCGCCGCCGCGGCCGGCGAGCTCGCGACCGGAGCCGCCGCGGCGGTAGATCGCCTCATCGAAGGCCTTCCCACCGACGCGCTCGACGAGATCCGCGCGATGAAGCGCCCGCGCCTGCTGGATCGGTCGCTCCATCGGAAAGAGCACCTCGACGAGATCGAGCGCGCGCTGCGGTGAGCGACCCGGCGACGAACGATGTCGTCCGTCCGGTCCCGCGCACGGAGCTTGGCAAAGGACGCGTGCTGGAGTTCGACTTCCCGGGTCTCGAGATCGGTGTCGCCGAGTACGAGGAGGGTCCTACAGGCTGCACCGTTTTCTCGTTCGGCATGCGCGCCTCAGTCTCGATCGACGTGCGCGGGGGATCACCCGACGTCAGCGCAGCGCACCGTGACGTCGTCGAAGTGGTCTGCTTCGCGGGCGGCTCGCTCTACGGTCTTGAGGCTTCCGCCGGAGCCGCGGCGGAGATGCTGAAGAGGCGCGACTACTCAACGAAGTGGATGGACATCGCGCTCGTTTCCGGCGCGATCCTCTACGACTACGGCCCGCGCGGGAACGCGATCTATCCCGACAAGGAGCTGGGCCGGGCGGCCATCCGCGCGATGAGGCCGGGCTCGTTTCCTATGGGCGCACGCGGTGCGGGGCGCTCGGCGACCGCGAGCCACGGCGCGGGCGCGGAGCTCGCGGGACAGGGCGGCGCCTATCGCGCGAAGGGGCCGACCAAGATCCTTGCGTTCGTGGTCGTGAACTCGTACGGCTGCATCGTCGACCGGACTGGCAAGATCGTGCGCGGCAAGCCGACGGGGCCCGTGCCGGGACGCGTACCGCGTTCCGCGAACACGACGCTCTCGCTCGTGGTGACGAATCAGAAGCTCGACCGTCTGCAGCTCCAGTCGGTCGGCCGGCAGGTGCACGCTTCGATGGCCCGCGGGATCCAGCCATTCCACGCGCGGTGGGACGGCGACGTGAATTACATGGTGTCGACGCAGGAGGTCGCGAACGACGATCTCGATGAGGTCACTCTCGGCGAGCTCGCATCGGACGCGAGCTGGGACGCGATCCTCCGAAGCTACGACCCGTAGAGGGTTAGCCGGCGAGCTTCACATTCCCGCACGAGAGCCCCCAGTACCGATCGTGGTCGGCCGGCATTGCGTACGCATCGCTGACCGCGATGACGCTGCGGGTCGTCGACCAGAGGACGAGCTGGGAGCGGCTGTACCAGTGATGCACATCCTCCACGAGATCCCACGCGTAGTCCGAGGTGTAGTCCGAAACCCCGCGAGCCACGATCTCCGGCGTGTCCTTCGTCCGCCGGCACTCGATCGAGTTGCCATGTCGCACCGAGCCCGCGAATAGGAACATGACGGGCGCGCCGTTCTCTTCGACGCGGCGCAGAGCGCCGTCGGCGTAGACGAGGAAGCTGGTCCAAACCGTCGACGCGCCCTGACCAACGGTGACGATCGCGTCGTCACAGCCGTCGCCATTCACATCGGCGATGCCGATGAGGGGATTCGGCTCGGCTACGTCGTTCGAGCCGAGCGTCGTCTCGTGGACGGCGGCGGTCGCAAGAGTGAGTCGCGCGAGGATCATCGCGTCGCGAGGACCGCCCGGAAGGCGCGCGAAGAACTGCAGCCGGTCTGCGCGACCATCGCAGTCGAAGTCCGCCTGCGCCGAGGCGAGGAGGTTGCCGAGGAGCGGTGTTTCGGTCGGCGCGACGACGGTCGCTGGGGTTGGGGTCGGAAGGAGTTTGTCGGCGCTCGGCGCGCCGCCGTACTGCGGGCCGCTCGCGTCCACGCCGACGGAAGATGTCGGAGGTGGCGCGCCGGCAGCCGCGCATGATACTAAAAGTAGTATCACAACGATCGGCAATAACCGCTCCACGCTCATAGCGTGGGGCCGCGCTGCTAACGCGTCGTCAGAGTTGTCGCCGTTCGAACTACTAGCGTTACGCGGCGCCGCGCTGGATTACCGCTCGGCGATCGGCACCCAGCGCTTCCCGGTCGGTCCGGTGTACTCCGATTCGGGGCGGATGAGCCGGTTGTCTCCGTGCTGCTCCATGATGTGCGCGCACCACCCGGCCATGCGGCCGACCGCGAAGATCGAGGTCCCGAGGTCGGCGGGGATCCCGAGGAACGTGTACGTCGTCGCCGCGTAGTAGTCGACGTTCACCACGTTGACCTTTGCCGCGGCCGCGGGCGACATCTTGGGACGCTGCCTTTCGATCTCGGCAGCGAGACGTTCCTGGATCTCGAAGTACTTCGGACCCTTCCAATCCTTGGAGAGCTCCTGCGCGAACTTCCTCAAAAATTTGGCGCGCGGATCCTCGGTCTTGTAGACGCGGTGGCCGAAGCCGGAGAACTTGTACTTCGAGGCGATCGCCTTTTCGACCCACGATTCGGTGCGCTCGGGCGCGCCGATCTCATCGAGCATCTTCATCGTCCCGTCGGTCGCGCCGCCGTGAAGGGGTCCCTTCAGCGCGCCAAGTCCGGCGGTCACCGCGGCGTGCATGTCGGCGTTCGTCCCGGCGGCGATCCGCGCCGCAAAGGTGGACGCGTTGAGGCCGTGCTCGGCCTGCAGGATGAAGCAGGTGTTCAGGATCTCGGCGGCGCGCGGATGGTCGAGGCCGGCCATCTTCGCGAAGTTGGCGGCGTGGCCGAGCGTCGGATCCGGGGGGACCGGCTGTTCGCCCCGCCGCCGGCGGATGTACGTGGCGAGCATCGTCGGCAGCTTCGCGGTGAGGCGCAGCGCCTTCGCGTACTCCGCTTCCCGGGAGTTGTCGCCCTCAGCGGGGTCTTCGGCTGACGACGCCGAGACGACGGTCCGGAGGACATCCATGCCCGTACCGGTCTCGGACATCTCCTGCAGGATCCCGCGGAGGAACGGCGACAGGGTGCGGTGCTTGGTCAGCTCGGCTTTGAAGTCACGGAGCTCTTGTTTGTTCGGAAGATCGCCATTGAGCAGGAGATACGCGACCTCTTCGTACTCGGCCTTGCCGGCCAGCTCCTCGATGCGGTAGCCGCGGTACTGAAGGAAGTTATCGCTGACCGAGCAGATCGCCGTCGTGGTCGCGATCACGCCCTCGAGTCCGCGGGGAGCCACCTTTTCCCGCTCGACGGCCATGGACCGAGTGTCGCACAACCGTGTCGAGCCCTTTGAATTGCCGAAGGTCACAAGGCGTAGGACTTGCCACCCCAAACCGCCGGAGGTACAGTCCCGGCGGGACGGTCAGGCAGGCTAAACCGTCCGGGGAGGACGAAACATTCGTGACGTGCGCGCGTTGATTTAGCTGGCGCGCGCTGAACTTGTTAGCCCCTCATCCCACCCACCAGCGGAGGGCGGCGGCCGTAAGGCCGGCGCCCTTTCGCTTTGGTTTCGGGCTTTACTTTTGAGAACAGGAAGGGTGCATCGCTGATCACACGCATGCGCATGGGTCCACGCCGCCGAGACCCCGTGTCCCGCGATCGCTACCGAGCGATCGCTCGGGACGCGGGCGTACGGGCTCAGCTGGCGCGACCGCGCTGGATCGACGCGGCGCTCGTCGGCGCGCTCGCCGTCGTGCTGCTGATCGCACTTCCCCGCGCCGCCTCGGCGGTCGGGGCCGGTCTTGATCAGGTCCTGACCTCGATCCAATCGTCGATCCCTCTCCTGCAAGGACGCGGTTCGATCGAGCTTCCGGCAGGCGGTAGCTCGAGCGTCGGGGCCGCTCCAATCGCGGACTCGCTGCCCGCCTACACGCGCGAGCCGCAGCTTCAGCTCACCGGCAAGGTGCCGTCGTTCGCGGTGCAGGCTGGGCGCAGTCTGCAGATCGTGCTGAATGGCGCGGTCGTCGCCACTGCGCCGCTCGACCCGAGCGGCGCATTCACCGCAACTCTCGCGCTCAAGGATGGCGCGAATACCGTCGGCGTCGCGCTGGTCGCCGATCGCGACGTTGTCGCGGCGTCGACGTACACCGTCGTTCTCGACCGCACGCCGCCGACTCTCACGGTCGCGCAGCCGGCCGCAGGGAGCACGGTCGACGCGAAGAACATCATCGTCTCGGGAACGACCGAAGTCGGTTCGACCATCACCGTGAACGGGCACACGGTCGTCACGGCGCCGGATGGTGGGTTCACGGACTCCTTCAGCGCGACGCAAGGTTCGGTGCCGATCACCGTCGTGGCCCGCGACCGCGCGGGAAACGAGACCACCCAGAAGCTCACGATCGTCGCTCAGCAGGTGACCCAGAACGTCGCCACAGCGACCGTTACGGTCACGCTCGACAAGGCGACGGCCAAAGCGGGTCAGGGTGTCCTCGCGACGATCTATGTCGTCGGCACCACCGGACCGCGTGCTGGTGTCCCGGTCACGTTGTCGGTCGGTGTCCTCCAGATCGGGACGGCCGTGACCGACGGGACCGGCGCGGCGCGCATCAGCTTCGTCGCTCCATCCGCGGAGGGCGACGTGAGCGTCGTCGTGCTCGGCGCGGGATCATCGGGAAGGGCCTCACTGACCATCACCGCGCGCTGAGGCTGATACTCGCGCGAACGTGAGCGACGCAAACCTCGTCCTCTTTTCATTGCTCGGCGGCACAGCGCTGCTCCTCTATGGAGTCCGCTTCGTCGGCGACGGCCTGCAACGGGCAGCGGGTACGCGCCTGCGGCACATCCTGTCCACGCTCACCGGCAATCGAATCAAATCGCTCCTGGTGGGCGCCGGCGTCACGGCGGTGCTGCAGTCCTCCAGCGCGACCACGGTGATGCTCGTGGGCTTCGCTTCCGCGGGTCTCCTCTCACTCAGGCAGACCATCGGCGTGATCCTCGGCGCTGATATCGGCACCACAGTCACGGTGCAGCTACTGGCGTTCGACCTGCTCCAGCTGTCCCCGCTCGTCGTTTTCCTTGGCTGGGTCCTGTACGTGGCGGGCCGCGGGACGATCCGCTATGTGGGACAGGCGATCCTCGGCTTCGGCTTCCTCTTCCTGGGAATGAAGCTCATCCACGACGGCACCGCACCGCTCGCCACGAACGAGCTCTTTGCCGACATGCTCCGCGCATTGACCGGCCAGCCGTTGCTGCTCGTCCTTATTTCCGCGGCGTTCACCGCGCTCGTGCGTTCGAGCGCGGCGGTCATCGGACTCGCGCTCTCGCTCGCGTCCGCGGGACTCATGCCGCTGGTGGGCGCGATACCCATCATCTTCGGCGCGAACGTCGGCACGGCTGCGACCGCCGTCATCGCCGCGGTCGGCCAGAACGCGGAAGCTCGGCGTGTGGCCGCGGCGCACGCCGCCTTCAAGATCGTCGGCGTCGCGATCTTCTTCCCTTTCATCGGACCGTTCGCCGATCTGGTGCGCGCGACCTCGCCGGACGTCCAACGCCAGATCGCGAACGCGCACACGATCTTCAACGTCGCCCTCGCGCTGGTCTTCCTGCCGTTCTCGGGTCTCGCCGCGGACTTCGTCACGCGGCTCATCCCCGAGGCACGACGTACCGGTACTGGACCGATGTATCTCAATCCGGCGGTGCTGGACACGCCAGCGGTCGCGCTGGGCCAGGCGCTCCGCGAGGTCCTGCACATGGGTGACGTCGTCATGCAGTCACTGCGCGAGACGCGCGTCGTGCTCGAGCGCGACGACGTCGCGTTGATGCGCGAGATCGTCGCGCGCGACGATGTCATCGATCGGCTCGAGGAGGACATCAAGCAGTACCTGGTGAAGCTCCGTGAGAATTCGCTCACCGAGGAGCAGGCCGAGCGCGAGACCGCGCTTATCTTCGTCATCGTTAATCTCGAGGAGATCGGCGACGTCATCGACAAGAACCTCATGGAGCTGGCCGAGAAGAAGATCCGCGGCAACCACGTCTTCTCGGCGCAGGGGTGGCGAGAGATCGCGGATCTCCACGCGAAGGTGGTCGAGAATCTCGAGCTCGCCCTGGGCGCGCTCGCGTCCGGCGACCGTGAGGTCGCCGAGAAAGTGATCCGCCACAAATCCGTCGTGAACACAATGGAGCGCCAGCTTCGCGCCGCGCACATCCAGCGGCTCCACGAAGGGCTGCGCGAATCGATCGACACGTCGAGCATCCACCTCGACCTGCTCGCATCGTTCAAACGGGCGAACTCGCTCGTGACGGGCATCGCCTACGCGGTGCTCGGTCAACACGATGCCTAGGGGCAAATCCTTCATCGGCACATCGGGCTGGTCGTACACGTCGTGGAAGCCGGTCTTCTATCCGCCGGAGGTGAAGTCGAAGGACTTCCTCCGCTACTACGCGACGCGCCTGAAGACGCTCGAGATCAACTACACCTTCAACCACCTGCCGACCGAGAAGAACATCGCGGCCTGGCAGGAAGCGACCCCGCCGGAGTTCCTCTTCGCGCTCAAGGCATCGCAGCACATCACGCACGTGCGCCAGCTGCAGGATCCGGCGGAGACGCTTCCGATCTTCTTCGACCGCGCGCGACCCCTCGGCGATCGGCTCGGACCGGTCCTCTTCCAGACTCCGCCGTGGCTGCGGCGCGACGACGACCGTCTC